>CP064982.1:600000-761814 GCA_016699595.1 bacterium | reverse complement strand
TGGTAGTGGCGAACATGCAGTTGTATTTGTAAATGGTGAAGATATCGCAACACCAGCAAAATCTTTGAATGAATTTGTAAAAGAAACAAAGAAAATGAAGGTCCTAGGTGGTTATTTTGCTGGGAAATTTATCTCTAGTGATGATGTCATAGCTATCGCAGATCTACCTTCAAGAGAGGTACAACTAGGTATAACATTAGGAACTATGATGAGTGTTCCTACTAACTTTGTAAGGGCTAGTGCGAACAATATTGAGAGATTTCTGAGAGTTTTGAATGCAATTTCAGAAACTAAATAATTTTTTTATTATTAATTTTTTTAGTCTTATTATTGAAAAGTAATAAGAGATTATCAAAATATGGAATTAACTACAAATCAACAAAAAGTAATGGATCTAGTTTCAGAAATGTCTGTTTTAGAACTTTCTCAACTAGTCAAAGCTATGGAAGAAAAATTTGGTGTAAGTGCAGCAGCTCCAGCAGCAGTAGCAGTAGCAGCTCCAACTGCAGCAGCTCCAACTGAAGAACAAACTTCATTTGATGTTGTTCTAGAGTCTGGTGGTGACAAAAAAATTGAAGTTATCAAACTTGTAAAAACTTATGCTAATCTTGGTTTGGCAGAAGCAAAAGCATTGGTTGATGGTGCTCCAAAGACTGTGAAGGAACAAGTTGCAAAGGAAGAGGCACAAAAAATGAAATCTGAGATTGAGGCAGTTGGAGGTACGGTTACTCTCAAGTAAGAGTATCATTTTTCAATTTTTATCGAAAAGGGGCAAGTGCCCTTTTTTCGTATATTGAAACTTCCACCTATAGTATAATTCTTTGGGAACTAATTAATCAATCACATACAGATAATTCATATGGATCCAATCTCTATATTTTTTATAAATACTTTGGAAATTTCACTACCTCTTGGGTATAGCTTACTTAGTATTATTGTAGTCATTCTTGGCTACCTAATAGTAATAACTATTTTTGAAAACTTGAAAAGTGATTTGAATTTAGGGATTACAATTGTATTGTTTGCATTATTGACAAATAGATATCTTGTCGACTGGAGATCAGGAACCCTAAGAGATCAATTGCTAGTTTTATCATTCATTACTAGTTTGACTTTACTCATTATATTTAGCAAGGCATTTTTGGCAAAAAAAGTCTTTAGTGATAGCATAAAGCAGGAGTTCTATACTTACAAGAAATATAAGTTGATAGATGTAGTTTTCTTGCTACTTGGATTCATGCTGTTTAAATTGATTTCAACTGAGAGTTTGAGTTTAGATATTCTTAGTGTCTTACTAATAGTGTATATAGTACAGTACTTTCTGGATCTACTGAGCCATAATGGCAAATCTATAATGCTCAAAAGTCTAATCCTAAACCTTGCCCTTTCATCAATAAGTTTCCTGCTTATTTCTTGGCAACCTATTTATTCACTGCTAAATAGAAATTGGTGGATATTTTTGCTGCTTGGTATTTTTATAGTTTTGCTTTATGACCAAGAGTTTACGAAAAGACTTTCTCTACCGAAGCCGACAGACCTCGAATAACAGCATGTATTGGATCTTCTGCTATATGAGCGTAAATCCCAACTGAGTCGTGCATAAAGATATCTATACCTTTTATACCAGCCGTTCCTCCAGATAGTACTATGCCATTTTCTATGATGTCTGACACCAATTCAGATTGTGATTTCTCAATAACTTCTTTAACTGATCTTGCAATAACTGAGATAACAGGAGATATTGCATCTATTATGTCGTTTGAACTAATATTCAAAGTCCTTGGTGTAAAACCATCTAGGTCCTTACCTCTTATTTCATGAAATATAGGTTCTGCGGTTGGAACTAGATTTCCAATTTGGATCTTTAGTTCTTCAGCTGATGCTTCTCCGACATTGATTTCATATTGCTGCTTTAGAAATGTCATTATCTTCTCTGTGATAAAATCACCTGCAATCCTCTCAGATTTGAAATTGATCACTGAACCAACAGACACTACTGCTATTTCCGATGTACCTCCTCCCATATTTACTATCATAAAGCCCTTGGCTGATAATACTGGCAAACCCGCACCAATAGCTGCAGATATTGGCTCTGGAAGTAATATGACCTTACTTGCTCCGGCATACATGCCAGCTTCTATTACAGCTCTTTCTTCAACTGATGTAAGTCCTGCAGGAACTGAAATCAAGACATTTGGTTTTAACCAATTGTTTTTACCAGCAAGTGATATACAATACTCAACAAGCTTTCTTGCTGCTTTGAAATCAGATATCACACCATTTTTCATAGGTCTAACGACAGATATTTCCTTCGAAACTTTTCCTGACATACTCTTGGCTTCTTTTCCTACCGACAAGACAGTTCTTTTGTCATTTGACATTGCAATGTATGTAGGTTCCTCAAATATCAGCTCTCCATTGACTGAAACCAATACATTTGCAGTCCCTAGATCTATACATATATTTTTTCGCATATTGAAATTATACCATTCAATATAATATTTGCTATAATTTATGCATGAAAAGGGAAAATTTAGTCCATTTGCTATTTTATACCTTCTTTGTGATTCTATCTGTTTATGGAATATATGAAGCAAATGGATTTGTAGCAGATTACGAAAATTCAAAAGTATATCAAATAACTGATAATGTCACTATAAATCTCCCAGAATTCTCTAGAACTGGCAAAATCAAAGTTCTTACGAAAGGTCCTGCTAAGGTGTATTTAGACGGTGTGCAAATCGGTAGTTCACCACTCACAACAGACTCCTTGAAACCAGGCAAATACAGGCTAGATATTGAATCTGATGGATATAGTAAATATCACGAAAGTGTTGAAGTTGAAAAAGGCAAGATATATGAAGTTAGCCCTGTAATGATCTCTGATTCTGAATCAACGCAATTCAAGGTGCTTGGTGAATATTTGGATAACTTTATTCTTTGGGGACAGAACTATATAGTAAATTTATCAGAAGGTAAGTTTGCTCATATATACAACCTTGTCACCGAAAAGCGATTGAAAGATATAGTTTCAAAAACAGAGCCAAATTTCAATTTCTCTGAAGAAATACTTTATTCAAAAAACATAAACTATACATGTCTAAATCTCACAAATCAACATATATTTGATAACTGCAATTATATATTGTTTACAGATACTGAAATTGAGTTTGAATTAAAGAGAGCTTTCAATGATTTATCAAAAGTCTCTATAACTGATAATAGCTTATTTTTTCTTTCAAATAATCTTTTGGTTGAATATGACCTAAAGTCAAGAACTGCTAAAATTCGCTATAGTTTGCAAAGTGAAGAAGAATATATCGGATTATTGAATAATGTTCCAATTGTTTATGATAGTTTTGAGAAGATATTTTTTGCTGTAGATTCAAATTTTGCCTCAAAGTCAGAAAAACTAAACTTTACTAGTAACCTCAATTCTATCAAAGCAAAAATATTGAGAAATAATTTATATATATTCGATGAAAATGATATTCGAATTTTCAATGAAAAACTTGAACTTATCAAGATTATCTCTGGAGACTATAGCTATAGTGAAGACGGATATTTTTATTCCAAAAGCGAAAATGTTGTAAATATATTACTGAAAAATAATGTAGTAATAGCAATTCCTCGTGCATTTTATAACTCTGAAACAGATACATTATCAGTATCTGATACTAGCTTATTGATTCAAAATAACAATAGATTGGATTACTTTTATGGTAGCACAAAGCTCAATCATTTTAGCATTGAAAAACTAGAGAACGAAAGATATTATTTAGTTGGAGATAAACTATTTAAGTACGAGACAATAGGAAATCTGAAAAAAATAAGCACTCTAAATTTGTTTGAATAGTTTCGCCGCTGGCAGGAATTGAACCTACAACCTACGCGTTAGGAGTGCGTTGCTCTATCCATTTGAGCTACAGCGGCTAGATAAGAACTTGAGATACAGAAAACCTTCAACTGCGAAATCTATTTGCAGTATTATTCTACCAATCGGCCATTTCAAATTTTAAACTGTTTGCATTACAGTAATTTTAACATACCTAGTCAACATATATTAGCAATTTCATTAACCCCTGTCTTGATAGCAGTTATGACTAAAACTATACAAAACATATAACCAAAGATGGCAATTATAGGTTGTCCCAAAATTATCAAGCTGCTTGAAAAATAACCAATGATTACCACAAGTAGAAAAGCCATAATAAAAATATCAGTACCTTGCTTCTTTGCTATTGGGTACAATAGAAAAGCAATAATTCCCCAAGATATATAGTTCCATATCGGAGCATATAATATGTTATTATACCTTTGTGTCCAAGTCCAAATACCCATTTCTACTGCAAACACCTCAAGTATAAGATCAAGAATTACAATATATATAGCAGATAGTACCCGACTAGCAGTTACTTTGGATATACCTACAATCAATATATACCATGCAAATCCAATAAATATAGGAACTTCACCTATTCCTATACTTGCATATGCAGGATCATAGAGATAACGACCAAATGGGAAACCTGTCTTAACACCAACTATTTCTATAATCATTGTAATAAGGAACATCAACAAGAAGTCTTTGATTTTCGACTTGTCTTGAATTATCACAAATAGCATTATGAAAAATATTATGGGAGTAATTAGAAAAGAATATTCAAGGATCTGATTATTGGTCTTTAATAATGCAGTATTTGACCAAAATAAAAACATAAAAAAGACAACTAACCATTTTCTATATCTGGAAAACCTTGAGTTTTGTACATCTGATCTTTTGTACCAGAAATCCAGTTGCTTCTTATCTTGACCTACTTTGGGATTTTTGAAATATGCGAGTAATAATAACAAAAACTTAGTGGTATCTGTTTTACCCTTCTCAAACTTGCGACTACTTGTTTCTACTGGTATTGTCAATACTTTAAAGCTCCTTCGACTATATTTCAGTTTTAGCTGCTTGAAAAACTCTAACTCTTCGAATGCATAATATGTTTCGTCAAAACCTCCTATGACATCAAAATCCTTTTTTCGGATCATTATAAATTGGCCTATACCTATTTTGAAAACAATTGAGATTAGATTATACAACCAAATACCAAAACTAATAAGTGAAGGGTATTTATCTAATGATGATATAGCACTTACTGCTATAAGACCTTCATCTAGTGCCAATAGGCTTTGTAAAACAAGCTTCTTGCTTAATTTGCTATCTGCATCAATGAAAATCAATATATCTCCACTTGCATGTTTCGTGCCCATGTTTCTAGCTTTTGCAATACTATTTTCAGGCTCAAAAAACACCTTTGCGCCTAATGACTTTGCTAAGTCTGAAGTATTGTCAGTTGAGTTGTTGTCAACTACAATTATTTCGAAATTTTGATCAATTGCTAAAAGTACTTCTTTAACATTTGTTATCGTTTCAGTTATTATACTTTCTTCATTATATGCAGGTATGACTATACTTAACATATATTTATTTTATAAAAAATAATCCAAAGTCTTTAGCTATAACAGCCTCTGTAGCTTTAGCACCGAGTAATACACCTGGTACTCCACCTCCTGGATGAGTACTAGCACCAACGAGATAAAGACCATTTATATCCTCAGACTTATTATGTGGTCTAAATGATGCTATTTGAAACAATGAAGGTTGTAAACTCCACGGAGCTCCTAAAAAGTTATTCCTTTTTCTTTGAAAATCCAGAGGTGTAAAAATCTCTTTTACTTTTACATTTTTTGATAAATCCTTCAACCCAAAATCACTTTCCAGAAAGTCAATAATCTTTTTCGCATAAGTATCTTTGTATTTATCCCAATTCACATCAGCATTCAGATTTGGAGTCGGTATAAGTATGTAAACACTATCACAACCTGCTGGAGCCATCGTTTCATCAGTTTTTGATGGAGTGTGAATATACATAGAAAAATCATCAGGTAAAACAGTTTTGTCAAACAAATCCGTAACAAGTTCCTTATATCTTTCTGAAAGTATAAGTGTATGGTGTTTGAATTTATCGTATCTTTCACTTATCCCGAGGTAAATTAAAAAACAACTCATGCTATATTGTTTATTAAGTATTTTTTTGTTGGGCCATTTTTGCCTTTTTGTCTCAGGAATTAAATCCATGTATGTATTTGCAAAGTGTGAGTTTGAAACGACAATATCTGAGAGCATTTCCTCATTATGCACTTTGACACCGATTGCACATCCGTTCTCTATTAGAATTTCTGTTACTTCAGAATTTAAATGAATTTTGCCGCCCATCCTTGTATAAAGTTTCCCCAATTCTTCTATAATTTTATACATGCCACCTGTTGCATACCACACTCCGCCAAGCTTCTCTAGGTATGGCAACATAAGAAATATCGATGGAGTAGTAAATGGATTTCCTCCTATGAACAATGGGTGAAACGAAAAAAGGAAGCGCGTTCGAAAATCTTTGAAGTATCTGGAAACAAGAAAGTAGCCAGGTAGCACTGCTTTAAGCTTTATCGCACGAGGGGCGAATTTCAAAAAATCCCACAAACTTGAAAACGGTTTGCTTCCCAATCCGTCTTCAATTACTATTTTATATATAGATGATGATAATTTCATAAACTTATCATAGTTCTTTGCATCTTTTTCATTAAACTTCGAGATTTGTGCCTTCATCTGATCAGCATTCCCAGTGTAATCTATATAACTTTTGTCGTGGAAATATATCCTATAAAGTGGATCAAGTGATGACATTTGCAAATAATCATTCATGTCTTCACCATTCAGTCCAAATAGTTCTTGGATAGTAAAAGGTATAGTGACTATAGATGGTCCCATATCAAAAGTAAATCCTTCTTTTTTGATCTGACTAGCATGCCCACCTATCATTTCATTTTTTTCAAATATTTCAGTTTGAAACCCTAATGCCTGAAGTCTTATAGCTATTGCTAAACCACCAAAGCCAGAACCTATTATTATTGCCTTTTTCTTGTTTGATTTATGTTGTAATTTCGAAAAATTTTGCATGTTATTGTAAAAGTAGCCTTATCATTACAATCCAAAGCCAAAAACTAAAGGACATATGAAATACTATCTGACTAGTTTTATTTATAAACTTATTTCTCCTGACAGTGTATATAATATAAATAGATGGAAGTACAGTAATAGTAGTTCCAAGAATACCAAAGAATCGATCATCAAGTATCAGCGCAATATTGGTAAGAATTGATAGAACAATCAAAAATAAAATGAGTATTCTAGAAGAGTATTTATGCAGCTTTTGAGTATGATTTCTAACCGACATTGCTGCTAAAAGTGAACATAAACTCGCAAGACTTGAAATACCAAAAATCATATTACCAAGATTCTCATAAGAAATTTCATCTCTTAAAAAGATTCCAGTAACTATAAGTCCTATAGATGTAAATATAAAACCTAATTCAATAACCAGTTCGCTTTTATAAATTTCTGCTAAAGTACACAGGTTGGATTCTAAAAGCTGTTGAGCGTTAAGAAATGTCCCTGTTCTTTTCGAAATTAATTCCAGATATATATAACCTATGATAAAGGGTATTGGTGTTAGGAAGGCGATTACTATTTTTATAATTTGAACAAAATCCATATATCAAGCTATTAGTAATACTTCTCAAACATGAAATCTTCATCAGATCTTTTGTAGGTAAATATCTCGTCATCATCAAACCACACTTTGATTTCATACTCCGCTTCTTCTAAATTGCCAGATGCATGGATTAGATTGTGGATTGATCGTTTTTCAACATTTGCAATAGAAGTACTATCAACTGAGAAATCTCCTCGAATCGTTCCAAGCTCTGCTTTCAGTGGAATAGTAGGTCCAACAAGTTTTCTAACCATTTCAACTGCTTGTACCCCTTCTATCACCATAGGAATTACTGGACCAGACTTCATATATTCAACAAGTCCCTGATAAACAATTTTACCTATTTCCAATTCATCATCTGTTCCCATATGTTCTTTGATATCTAAATGCAACTCATGAAAAGTACCTACTCCCTTTTGTCCAAGTCCGCGTATCCATTCTTCTCTACTAGCAACATAATGTTCCATAATTTGTTTGTCTGTTGGTCTTACCATTTTCATTGAAACTATTTTCAGACCCCTTACTTCAAATCGTTTCAGTATTTCTCCTGTAAGCCCTCTTGCAACTCCATCTGGCTTAATCATTGCAAATGTTCGTTGATATCTAAGCTTTCTAATTGGTTCTGGAAGGTTCGACATAATTATAAATCCTTTGATATATCTTTACTTCGTTTGTACTTAGTAAAAATGATCAAAACCATTGTAAATAATATTGAAATATCTATATATTTGATAATTTTATCACTTATACCTATAGTTGAAAAGCTGAAATCAGAGATAAAATTACTCACATTTGTTATGTATACAAGTAAAACTTTCAATGGAACTTCTATAAATGTTATACCGAGCAATTTAAGTGTGAAATGAATCAATCCAAGTATTGTAACTAAAGGAACTATGGGAAGTATCAGTATATTTGCAATTGGAGCTATTATTGGAAATTGATGAGAGATTTTAAGCGTTATCGGAGAAGTGAGAACTGACGCTAAGAGACTAGTTGAAAAAATAGCATCAACTCCTTTTGGCAGAAATTTGCAATACTGCCGAAAATCTTTTTCCAAAAATATTATAGCTGTGTAAGTGATCAAAGATAATTGAAAACCAATATCTAGAAAGCTTTTGATATTTATGAATTGCACTATCATTACTGCGACAAGCAATGAGCTGGTATTTGAAACTTTTCTTCCATATAGTTGCGTAAGTATAACTATCATTCCTAGTATGTAAGCTCTAAGTGCAGGCAAATTATCAAATCCTACCAAGGACATATAGAGCGTAGCAAGAATGAATACAAGGACGAAAGTCCTTCTTTTATTGATATATCTGGCGGCAAGTAATGCAAATGATATTAGTATTGTTATATTGAAGCCTGAAACTGCAATTATATGAGTCAATCCAAGGTTTTTGAAATCTTCAGAAAGATCTAGGGGGATATTTTCGCGAAAGCCTAAGACCATAGCCAGTAACAGTGAGTTCTCTTTGTCATTTAGAACTTTTGAATCAAGTGACAAGGTTGCAATAATTTTGTTTAAGCTACTTCTATAAAAGTTTTGAGTTTTTGTTAGATTCAGTATTTTTGTATTCTTGCCAATCAAGAATATACCTTGATTGTTTAAGTAGCTTCTATAGTCAAAATCCTCATAGATATTCGGTAGGCTCAACATTGTAGTAATATTCAAATTATCACCAATTTCCAACCTTTCTACTTCTTCACTCCAATCAATATAAATCTTTACCTTGCCAATACGGGTAATTGGTCTGATATCGAAACTACAATACTCATCTCCTGTACAGTCAATGCGACTCTCAATAGTAGCTTGGAGTGCAGTTTCTTGTCCTACAAAACTTGCATAATTGTAAGCCTTAACTTGAGCAAAAACTATAAACAGACTCAATATCATCAAGCAAATCGTAAACAGAAAAAACAAAAAACTTTGTTTTTTGAAAATTAAAAAGAATAATATGCTGAAAAATAAAGCCACAATTAATACAGCATAAAAACTGATATAGTTTGCAATCAATGTGAGAACTATTGGAGACAATGTGGCAAAGTAAGATCCGTAGAGTCTTCCATTTGGTGTAGCTTCTTTCATTTGTGGATTACAAAGTTAATTTGTCTTTGATACCCTCAAAAGTTGTTTGGGAAAGGACACTTTTACTGACGAGTTCATTAATTGAGCCAAAAGGTCTTGCATCCTTCCACTTTTCAATAGTTGCTGGTCCTACTCCGGCTAGTTTATCAAGATCGCTATCACTTGCAGTATTGATATTTACAAGTCCAGAGCTTACATTCTGTACACCAAGCGTTTGATTATCGCTGAGTCTAGGTATGTATATCTTCTCTGCATTATTCAGCTTCCTTGCTAAATTCAAGTTCTTGTCAATATAATTTTTGTCCACATCCTCACTAAATCCTCCCGACTTTTCTATCAGATCAACAAGGATCATGTCACTACCAATTCTATATACACCGGGATTACTAACAGCTCCAGACAAATCTACAACTATTTGATCAATTGATTGCTGTGTATGAGTAGATTCTGAAACAGAGTCGCTTGAATACTTGTCTATATCTTTTGAATTTAGGAAAAATGTATAACCAATCAAAAATAACAACACAAGAAAGACTAGAAATGCAACGATTTTTAACTTTTCTGGTATCTCCGAGGACATTGTATTAGTTACCGAAAACCAAAATTACAAATATATAGTATGATCTATACAAAACTTTTGTGAAGTACTCAAAAAATTGAACTGCTAAATTTGAAAAGAACTCAGGATTCTGATTGTTGACTTTTATTACTATAAGAAATAGTATCATCATTGTTACCATAAACCCGAATGATAGCCATACTTCTTTATATTCTTTACTCATACTTATATTTAATTAAGTTGTAAAATTTTCAACATAGTATCCCATCCTTCGGATACCTCTAATCCGGTCAATAAATAAGACCCGTTGACTAAAGAAAATTCTAAGCTCATGTTAAGCTTGCCTTTTGGAGTGTCCATCTCAAGAGGAACTTTCACCGTTTTTTCTTTTGAAAAACTTTTGTCTTTGTACTTGGAAATCTGCCCCGTCACTTCATTTATATATTGATTTGTTCTAGAACTATCATTATCAATAAAAGATTGAATCTCGTCCAAGGTTGCACCCTTTCGTTCAATCATTATCCTAACCATATCTTTAGTTAGCAACGTTTCTACATTTGCTTTGTCTAAACCTGTTGCTTGAACAGTCTCTTCAACTAACTTTGAATATACTCCATCTACTACTGATGTCGTAAAAGATTCTTGATCTACAAATTTCAAAAAACCTTCTGAATCTCTATGATTTAGTGCATCTGCTATTTGCGACAGTGCAAAATTAATGCTACTTTTGTCTCGTTTCAAATATTCTTTGTAACCAATAAAGGAGATGATCCCAACAAGCACAAGAACTATCATAATAAATCCGGCTACTAAAAGTGAATTTGGGATAGATTTAGCCTTCTTTTCCTTATTCGTTGAAAACTGTGAATTGGCAGGTTGTGAATTTTCCATATGTGAAATTTTTATACCTTAGATCTTTTTTGGTAAATATTAAATGAAACTACCAAGCTTAAAGTTATAAGGATTGAAACTAGTATATCAGAAAAAAAATGCATTCCCAAGTAAATTCTTGAGATCGCTATAAGTATTGCTAGAATAAGAAATGTCACTTTAATAGTTTTCGGATAATCACCAAAAATGAAAAAAAATGTTAAAACAAATGCAAGTGCTGTATGTGCAGAGGGCATACTAGTAGCAGTGTCTGAAAGATCTACAGATTGTCGGAGAATAATTTCTAAATCCGCTTCATATGGTCTTGCCCTATGAGTTAATTGCTTGATAACTTGAACTATGACCGTAGATATTCCTACAAGCAAGAGAAATCTCAGAGATTCAAAAGTGAAGTAACTTTGCAATCGTTTTGAAATCCCTATCCTCTTCCAAAGTAAATAAAATGATATCGCGACGATAAAAATTGAAACAATTAGCAAAAAAATAAGAAACCTGTCATCTGACATAATTTTCATCAAACTATCAAAAGCACTACCAAAAACATTCAAGGAGTTTATATATTTGGTGATAATTTTATCTATTTGAAAAAGTATTGACATAAAGCAGTTTGGGAGGGAATAGCGGGCTTGAACCGCCAACCTTCGCTTCCACAGAGCGACGCTCTAACCAATTGAGCTAATTCCCTCATAAATATTGATCGTCCCCAGGATGATTCGAACATCCGACCTACTGCTTAGAAGGCAGCCGCTCTATCCAGCTGAGCTATGGGGACAAACTTTGAATCAATAAAACATTTTATCAAAATTAAATTGTCTTAGCAAGACTATGCTACAATGAATTCATACTAATTGTTACAAATTTTATTGAAAATATGACATCTACATTATCATACTTTTTGAATTTTGCAGAAGATTTCAAAGATATTTCTTTTGACTATAATGGTAAGTCTTATGAAATATTGGGAATTCTTAAGTCTACAGCTAGAACAGGCAAAAGTGTCAGAGTTCAGAAATACAAGCTTCATCTACCAGTACAATCCATATTTGATCACGAAAGAAGCTTGGCGTACAACCTAGATTTGTTCTTAGATGCAATGCATTTGGATTTGAATCGAAAGATACTGGCTGAGTTTTGCATTTTTCATGATATGAGCGAACTTGTCATTGGCGATATTCCAGCTTATACAAATGAAGAGTTGGCAGGCATGAAAATTTTGAGTGCAGACGAACGGGAAAAACTTGAAGCAAGTGTAAATATGCATATTTTGAACTCACTCCCATTCAAGCTGAAGGAACCTTTTAACGACTTTTTGCAAAATTTCAAACCCATTCAGTTGATACAAAAAGATATGGACCTCTATTATAACTTCGAACTAATTGATGAACTTGAACCCATAGTCACTGTATGGAGGTATGTCTATTTCAACCGTACGAATATCAATATTTTTCAGTTTCTAGAAGCAATGTATAATTTTTTTACCAATCCAAGACCTGCCAGCCTTTGTTACAGTGAAGACCTACGAAATCTCATGGAATTTTTGCAATCAAGTGAAAACGCACAACATTACTTCGAAATTGGCAGTGAAGTTTTTATGAAAATGAAATCAAGTGTTTTCAATTGCGAATTTTGCACAAAGTTAATTGAAAATAATCCCATAGAATATATTTTCTAAGGTAATAAGGTATAGACGCACTAAGCATTGGACTGTGCAAATATCTTCAAGCCTTGACCACCCTATGGCACAAAGTCTTGATCAAGTACACTAAGTTCACATGATCTAGTTATAGAGTACCTGAGTAAGGCATTTCGAAACATTACGAAGTCAAAGATATCAACCTTTTTATCATCATTGAAATCTCCAAGTAAATTTTCATTTGTGGTTGCAAATGATTCTAAGAACTTTGTGAAATCTCCAAGTATTTGAACTGCACCATCACTATTGAGGTCATACATTGTACATTGCTGTTGCAAAGAACTAGAAGATGCACTTGTCGCAGGTGTTGATGTTGTAGCAGTCGCTGATTCAGGCAAAACTTCAACCATGTGGAGAGCCAGATTATTTGTCCTATCATTATTTACAATACAGAAATCATTACCCGAAATCGAGTTTCTAAATTCAACACTTCCAAGATTCAAACTGACCTTTGTCCAATTAGAAGAATTGACTGCAATTGCTTGTTGCTTATTCGTATCATAAAGCAATGCCAGATTTCTTGAATTAGTCTTCAATGTAATATTTATTGCCAGATTAAAGTTTGATGCAAATTTGCTTCTATAAGCATCTTCTATATTGAAGCAGAATCTATCGTAACCATTAATTATATCTGTCTCTCTGTAGGCAAAGTCTTCTTTTGCTATTGCAGAGTTTGGAATTCCATTAACTGGATTCCATAGATTTGAATATGCTGATGGAAAGTTCCACTTTGGTAAATTTTGACCATTATTCCCAGATTTCCCATCATTACCAGTCATAAAGAAATTATAGTTCCCCATATCACAGTAGTAACAACCTCCAGAACCTTGCTCCTTAGCCAGCATACTACTCACTTGACTTGGATCATGCCACTGAGCATTAGTTATATTTTCATGGCTAAGTAATGCATTTTCTCTCAAAATTACAAATGCACCTGGACTACTAGAGATATTTACTCCAAGATACTTCTTTGCCCAGTTAGTATAAGTGGAACTTACTCCTAAGTTCCATGTAGAGTCTCCTCTGGCTGGTTCAAAATGATTTGACAAGTACTGAACTTGATCCGCATGCATAGAAAGAGATGTCAACAGTAGCCAATAGTAGCCAAATGGATGTATTTGTGTTGCAAGCCTATGAAATGCAGGCTCTGCTGAGGTCCCATGTTCGTGTATAATGTTCGTATCTCCACTATTGTCCCAGTACATTCTATGTATCGACCACCAGTTTGCAAATGTAAAACCATTTGGACCAGTTCCCCAAGTAGCATACTCTTTGCCACTACCCGGCCCTAGTACACCGGATAATCCAGTAGACTTCAATCCTATTCCTAGTGATAATGCATATGGGACTACTTGACCTGCCTCAGTAGCAGAATCCAAAGCTCCACTGTGTATATAGTATAAATCAACTTCTGTACCAGAGAATACCTCAGAATACTTTTGCAAAAGCCACTTTTGCCAATTTGTCCAAGTATCACCGTTATACCCATTTTGTATATAATGACAGTAATCTGAGTACTTTTCTGGAGTAGCAGGATTGTATTGGTCACAAGATAAAAGAGGAAACGGAAAATCCGAATGAACATTCTTGCTAATTGGTCTTGCCTCACCTTGATGACCGATACTTATCTCAATATCCGGAACTGCATCAATGAGTTTTTTACCCGTGCCATCAAGATCAGTTTCCTTTAGATGGACTTTCAGTGCCAATACTAGGTTTGATATTGCATTCTTAACTTCACCGTCTAAATAGTTGACTTGTTTATATGGTATATCCCAAACAAAATGCGGACCTAGTTCACATTCAGATTCTCCTTGATCATCGCCCTTTGAAGCCATATACCTATTTCCAGGAATTGGGTTATAGTTACTATCACTTAGCAAAAACTTAGGCATTTCTTGATAATCGTTATATGTAGCACATTGATAATAATAATCACCTCTAAACATTATTGAAGGTATTGAGTACTTACCATAAGAATAGTTTGACCGTATCCAGTTATCAAGACTAGAAAAGTCAAAATCAGACATCCTAAGTTGTGTAGATGAAGTTGCAGCACTATAGTTTCCAGATCCATGACCTAACTGAATATCATTCCATGGCATGCGACAATGAAGAGCATCTATGTCACTAAAGTATTGAGCCGTTGACGGATTTATACCAGAACATGCCGATGCAGCGACAGTCTTTACATCATTTTTGTTTATTTGAGGCGGTGAGCCTGCACTACTTTGGGTAGGTGCTAGATCAGATTTTCGATCAAGATAAGAAGCAAAGAACATCAGCAATCCAAATAGAATTATTATCACTACAACTAGGCCAGCTATTCTTTTTTGTTTATTTTTATGATCCAATTTACGGTCTAAACTCTGTCTCTAAAACAGATACGTCACAGCTCTTCGTAACAGCATATTGATACAATGCATTTCTGAACATTACAAAATCTACTATATCCACCTTACCATCTTTTGGATTACTAAAGTCAGCTACAGAATTTACAGCTGGATTCGAAAATTCTAACAAAAACTTAGTAAAATCACCCATAATAGTTACCTTGTCATCGTTATTTAGGTCGTACTTTGTACATTTACTAACAATTGGAGGTTCAGGTATAGAAGGGATATCTGAAGTTACATAAAAATTCAATGCACCAGATCCAACAAACATACTTACCGTAAGATTACTTGTAGATAGAGATAGCGTATTGTTTACATGTGTACCAAAATCGACATTTATACCTTCAACATAAGATGTTGTCGACAAATGTTTTATTACACTCTGAATAAAGCTTCCTTCTCTCCATAGAACTTCGCAGTAATTTGCATTACAAGAAGAATTTGATATAACTGACGAACCCGTCAATGAAATCGCGCTTTTTTTGATACCATCTTCTATAGTTATAATTTTAAGCTCAGGATCTAAAACAGCAAATCCGATAGATCTATTTTGCACCTCATCTACTTGATCCCAAGAGATAAAGTAATTTGCTGAATTCGGGATATTGTGTAATTTTACAAATGCACTAGAACGAATACCTTCATTTGTTCTCACGACAGGAACATTAGTACCAATGAAGTTTGCATCTTTGTCCAAGATCTGTCCCCAAATCTCAGCCGTTGTATTTGTATTTGTTTTTGTAGTTCTACTATCATGCCATAGAACGATGTAATGCTTCGTGCTTTCATCGTAAATCAAGCCGGAGTACTCTTGGTAGTATTTTGCATTTGAAGTGCCCTCTTTAGTTATTACAAAATTTGACCCTTTCCTATATAGCTGCCCTTGGGGATCAAATCCAAGTATTTGGGCATATATATCTTTTTGAGGGTCAACACCAATTGCACCTCTATTTCTATGATCATGCCAAGTCAATAAATATTCATTATTATCTTTGTTGTATGCTATTTGAGGAACCCATTGACTATCTTGTGCATTTGAGACCAAAGATTTCGAGCCAAGCTTACTTACTTGTCCATTTTGAATTTTTATCCTTTGTGCGTATATATCATAACCAACCTCGAAACTTCCTTCGTAGCCATTATAGTTAAATCTACTTGTATTTGCAGGCAATTCTTGCCACGCTACTAAGTATTCATCCTTTAATGAATTGTAGATTATCGAAGCATATTCCTGGTTCAAGATGCCTTCCGCATTATCATCTGCTAGTAAAATTTGCGATACTTGCCTTTGTGATGCGATGTCAATAATTGTGAGGTATATATCACCATTACCACACAAACCTCCGCCTTCAGTAAGTCCATTACATTCGGGAATGCCAGTGCGAACATTTGGATTCCAAGAAGTTGAAACTATAGCTATTTGATTTGCATTTGGAAGAATTATTCCTGAAATTTCATCAAATTTATCACCATTGATCTCGAAATTATAGCTATCGGGCAAAGCATAAACTGTACTATTGATAAAAAATATCGCCACAATTATTGTTAGAAATACTTTTATTGTTACTTTCATAATATCTATTATCATATAAAATTACATGCTCAATTACAACCAAAATTGATATAATGAGATATTTGAAATAACAAATGTCTCATCCTACACAAACAAAAGACTGGAAAAGCATTCTAATTAGGTCGCAAATTCAATGTGTTGAACATACATCAAATGACGGAAGGTATTTTTTGATCAAAATCGAAAATTATAGAAATGTTGTCAAAATGGCTGATTTGTCTATGTGTGAAAATCTATATGTAGAGGATCTACGAGAAATATTGAAAATCCTTCCCAAAGGTATAGCACACCTACATATCGAACCTAATATTGACAAGGAGGTTTTGCCTGATAAAACCAGCATAATTGATGGCAAGCCTGTAATTCTATCTTTTTATCATAACTATTATCACTATACTTCGAGAATTGACCTTGAGCTAGATGAGGGCCAAATCTATAGTAACTTTAGCTCAAGCAATAAAAATAATTACAATAAAGCTAAAAAAGTTTATACTTTGGAGACAAATTCTGAAAGTAATGAAATAGAATTGAATTTAGTAGAAAAGTTTTTTGATTCATATAGTTCTAGCAAGAATCAAAGTTTTAAAGGACACGAACTAGAGTTTTTTGTAAACCTTGCTAAATCAGCCTCCAGAAGTTTCATTTTTAATGTTTTGAATGATACTAAAGTTATCTGTTCTGCATGGTTGATTGTAAGTGGAAATACAGCTTACTATATCTATGGTGGCAAGATGAAATTCGAACCAGTCAAAGGATCTTCTGTTTTTTTGCATTTTGAAATAATGAAATTCTTGAAATCACTCAATGTCAAGTACTATGACCTTTGCGGCATCATTGGAAGAGACTTGATCCCAGATCCTACATGGGATGGTTTTACAAAATTCAAACTTTCGCTTGGTGGATCAGAAGAACAGTTAGATCCCGGAGTAGATATAATCCTCAATAAAAGAAAGTACTTATTTTTCAAATTGACTAGGTCAGTAGCAAAGTTAGCCAAACGCAATAGTAACTTGTAAGCCTGGTTAGCTTAATTTTGGACCTTTTTATTGAAGTGAGAAATAATTCAATGGATTGACTATAGCACCATTCACTCTTAATTCATAGTGTAAATGTGGTCCAGTGCTGTTTCCAGTACTTCCCAAACCTTGTACTGCTTGACCTGGAACAACCCTATCACCAACTTTTACATAATAAGTTCCATTACCATGGTAATATATTGCTCTTGTCCCATTATCATGCTCAATTATCACCGTATTTCCACAAGCACCACAATAATAACTGGCAACAACTACAGTACCACTCCAAACAGCCAATTCTTTGCACCCAACAGATCCCCAAATATCTATACCTGTGTGTGTCATATAATTCCCACTCCACTGCAGTCCTCTCGAAAATCCATGATTACATGAAGTATCTAAAGGAAAATTGGAAGTAGAAGACACAGTCGCAGCACTTACATTTGTTGTTTTCACATTAGTTACAGTAACTTTGACCGGTGCAACATATTGTTTTCCGGGTTCAATATATGGCCTAGGAAGTAGCAAGACTTGATTTGTAATAAGCGATATTGATTTATCTTCACTATATTCAAGTTCATTTATCTGAACGACATCTTCTATAGTGATTTTAAACTTTTCTGCAATACTGGATATATTATCTCCGTCTTTGACTTGATAAACCATACCATCAAAATGATAGATCTGAAGTTGTTGACCTACTTTCAATACTGGATTTTCATAAATCAAATTATTGGCATACCTAATCACATCTTTTTTTGCCTTAATCATTTCTGGTGTTACTTGAATATCAATCATTTCTTTATACATATCTGCAAATTTATATGCCATCTTCTCGGCGATTTTTTCAAGTGTATCTCCTTGCTGAACTGTGTAAGTTTCCGTTTCCACAGATATTATCTTTCTGGATTGCGAGTCAGCAATGTTTTTTAGGGAAGCAGATTCCCTGATAATCAGATCTGATGATGGATTGTAGTATGAATCATAGTTTTCACTAGCATATGCTACTGAAAGAATAGATGTCAGATTGTAAAGAGCAATCAATACTGTGAATATAAATATTCCACCCTGAAGACCAATTTTATAAACTGGGCTTCTACCCCAAAACATTTTTTTGACTAGGAAATCTTTTGTTAATTCTACAATTTCAAGAAGCCTAAAAAAACTATAGTAAAGATAAGTGAGAAATGATTTGAACTTATACAAGACATATCTGAAAATAGATAGTAGAAAATTGTCTACATCGCTATTAGGCAATGGATCAGCTTCCTCAACAACAGCTATTTCTTCATGTAACTTGTTTTGTAGTTTGTTGTAACTAACAAAAAATCTGCTCATAAATACTACATTTTACTATATTTGCGAAAATATGACAACAGTGTTAGTATTTTAGGATATATTAATAATCTCCAAGTAGATTCAGCGAAAAGAATCCATAGAAAAGAGTAAATACTACAAATTAGCCTTCCACTAATGATTGAAGAAATTCAGTATTGTTTTTTGTCTTCTTCATTCTTTCAATTATCACATCATTCTTCTCATTACTATTTAGAAGTTCCATCATTCTTCGAATTCTCCAGCTTTGAGATAGTACTTCCTGACCCAAAAGAAGTTCTTCATTTCTTGTTCCAGATTGTTCTATATCAATAGATGGAAAAACTCTTTTGTCAGCGAGATCCCTACTTAACTTCAGTTCCATATTTCCAGTTCCTTTGAATTCTTCAAATATAACTTCATCCATCCTAGACCCCGTTTCAACCAATGCTGTAGCTAAGATAGTTAGTGAACCACCTACTTCAAAGTTTCTTGCAGCTCCATAAAATCTTTTCGCAGGATACAAAGCTATAGGATCCATTCCGCCTGATAGTGTCCTACCAGAAGCAGGTAACGCTACATTATAAGCTCTTGCTAATCGAGTCAAAGAATCCATCAAAATAACAACATTTCTACCAACCTCAACTAGTCTTTTTGCTCTCTCTAATGCAAGTTCTGCGACTTTGACTTGATCTTGGGGGGATTCATCAAAGTTCGATGCAAAAACTTCAGCACCTTCAACTGTTCTTCTCATGTCTGTGACTTCTTCGGGTCTCTCGCCGATCAAGACTATCATTAAGTGATATTCGGGATAATTTTTACGCACTCCAAGAGCTATATCTTTCAATAAAAATGTTTTCCCTGATTTTGGAGGTGCTACAATCATGCCTCTTTGTCCATTTCCTATAGGTGCAAGTAAGTCAATAATCCTGGTAGAGATAATTTCTTTGGTAGTTTCAAGCTTGATTTGCTTGTCTGGAAATATTGGAGTTAGTTTTTCAAAAGTTGGTCTGCCCAAAGATTTTTCTGGATCAACTCCATCAATTGCTTCTATTTTCAATAGAGACAAGTATCTTTCTCCTTCCTTTGCTGCTCTTGCTTGCCCAGTGACAAAATCACCCTTTCGTAGGTTAAATCTCCTTATCTGTGATGAACTTATATATACATCATTCTCACCTGGTAGTAGTGAATTTGAGTGTAGTATCCCATGCGAGTTATCATTGACAATTTCTAGAAATCCATTCACGAAAATATTACCTCCTTTCTTTACTTGTTCTTCAACAATTTTCAATATCAATTCCTTTTTTTCGAAATTTTCAACACCCCCAACAGACAAATCTTGTGCAACTTTCCTAAGTTCCAAAAGTGTTTTATCTTCAAGGTCTGAGACTCGCATTGTCTCACTTGTTCTATCAAACTTTTCTTTTCTTTCTTGATATCTACTATCAGTATTCTGCATCTCTTCTGGGCTAAATCTAGATGTAGCTGTTGTTCTTCTCTTTCTGTTGGTTACTCCAGATTTTGATTTTGAACTTTCCTTTTCCAAGAAATCTTTCTCATCGGTCTTGTTGTCATCAGTAGGAAAAGATTGAAAATCAATAGCAGATGATGTGGTATTATTCATTTGAGTTTGTGATAAATTATCTTCGTCTAATTTCGATATGTCGTTGATTGTAAGCATAGTTATTTTATAAATTATTTATAGATATTTAGTAATATTGTTATTAAATTTAATTTCGTTTAACTTTTAAAATATTCAATAATCCACTCAATTCCATATTATCTTGAAACATGCCAAAACACGAATTTCAAGAGCTATCTCCAATTGGTACTTCTATCTCACCTCATTCGGAAAGTAAATCAAACATTCTTTCAGCCTCTTCTTTGCTTTCTAAATTTATTGCAATTTTACTTACACTTTCTCTTTCATTTACTTTACCCCAAAGCTCGGGGACATCATTACCTATGAGTAAACCGTTGTCAATTGATAATACTACATGCATTATTTTTCCTTCTCAGCTAGAGCAACAGACATTTCAGGACCGTCAATTTCGTTCGTATAAATTATATTGGAAAATTCACCGCCAAAAACCGCTTTAAAAAATTAGACGCTTCTAAGCAGTGCCCATTAAAATTGACGTGGGGATTTATCCTAAGCATAATTACTTTGATCAATGTAAATAATTTTTGAAAAGATGAAACTAGTCAAAAGCAGAAAAGTTGGTTGAAAATAATTTCTTAAAGCACAAAGTTTCTACAAACATCATTTATTGGTAAGCAGTTCAGCTTCATTGGCATATATATCAGCAGTTCGACCACCAAGTACAAATGTACTTACAGCCTGAACTCCTAATGATATACCTCCAGCTAACATTGGATATACAAACCATATATAGTCCTTGGAATAAAGTAAATTTATAACAACAAAAATAATGGTTGTCAAAAGAAAATAAAACAAATTTATGAAAAAAGATTTTCTTTGCTTGCTTTTTATTAGATCTTTATAAATGTCTCTAAATGACCTTTTTTGAATTGGAGTTTCGTTTTGAATTTGATCCATAAGAATTTGAAGTTAAAAAATTTGTAGAAAGTAAAAAATTTCTTTAGTGGGATGCGCCACTGCCCCAAACGCATCCCACTAAAATCATCCATCCTCAACTTCACCGAGAATCCAGTAGCATTTCTGTCAACCAGACTCTGGATGAAACTGAGGATGATGTATTATACCAAAACTATTCCTTATTGTCAACATTGTCGATATTCTCAGTCTCCGACTTCTTCTTTGATCTTCTTACCTTTGGTTTGACATCCTTATCTTCATCTTTATTTATAAGTTCTGATTTATCTATATTGCTGTTTCCACTGTCTGCATTAGCATTTTCTTGAATTTCAGCACCTACTTGCTCCACCTCTTTTTTCATCATATTGCGAATTGAAAGTGCTATTTGTCTATCTGGCACAGAAATATGCAATATAATTGCACTTACATCTTGACCATCTTGCAAAATATCAATTGCCTTTGCACTTGAACTTTCAGATACTTCAGAATTATGTATCAATCCATTGACACCATCCTCAATTTTGACAAATGCACCATAAGGAACTACTTTCGTAATTTTTCCTGCAATCACATCCCCTACATTATATTTTTCTTTTATTGATTGCCAAGGATCCTTCTCCAACATTTTGACAGAGAAGCCAACTCTTGCAGTAGCTTGATCTATAGCTATAACCTTAACTTGTATTTTGTCACCAATTTTATAAAGATTTGAAACATCTTCAACTTTCTCCCATGAAATTTGAGATATATGGATCAAACCTTCAAGACCTTGTGAATTTACAAAAATACCGAAAGGAGCAAAACCAGTTACCGTAGCTTCCACAACATCACCTACCTTGAAATTTTCAAGAATAGTTTTCTGCTGTGATAGTCTTGCTGCATCAATCATTTCACTAGAAGAATTCCTATCATCCGAACCAACAGAATGTGATTCCATCAACATTTTTTCAGAGAGAAGAATTTTTTGCTTTTTTTGATCAGCTTCCAAAAGACCGAGTTTCAGTTTTTGACCCTTGAGAGGCCTCAAAATTTCAAGAATTTTATCTTGCATACTTATTCCATCATTTCTGTTTGTATTTAGAGTAGCAAATCTTGCTTGATCTAATTGAGATGCAGGCAAAAATCCTTTGATGTTTCCTGGTAAAGCAACCATACATCCTCCAGTATTTACTTCTATCACAACACCGGTAACTTCAGTACCGTTTTCTCTAGCTTTTTCAAGATTCTCCCAAACTTTGACATTTCCAGTTTTTTTTATGGAAAGCCGAGGTGTGCCTGAATACGCACCATCATTCATAACATAAATTTGGACAATTTCACCTACTTTAGGATATTCCCTAAATCCTTCAGTAAAAATTTCCGGCCCCAAAATCTCACCTTCTGAACGATAGTTGACATCAAGAAGTATCCTACCGGGTTCGACAACGGTTACTACTCCCTTGATCAAAGTATCCCTCTTTATAGCTGTTGGGAATTTCTCAATTTCTTCGATCCAATTTGGATCTAAATTATTATTCATAAAAATAAGGTGACTCAACTGTTTGAATTTATTCTGAAGAATAGCAGAAGAGTGGCAAAGAAACTTTGCTTTTGCAATTATACCAAGTCATGACGATTTTGCAAGTAAAATCTTTTCCAAAAGTCTGTTTAACTTGACATACATATATATATAATCCATACATGACAACAAAACCAGGTAGTATTAATTCACAAAATACAGAACTAATCCATCTCGAAGCTAAACAAGACCCACTCGAAGGTATCATTGAGAAGTATTTCGGCGATTATTTTCCACAAACCGAATCTCAAACTTTAGCGCTCCAAACCATCGCTAAATTACTCAGCGATATAATAGATCACAAAGAAATTATACTACCTTCGGCACCATATTCAAACCCTTTTCAATTTAAGTTACCTCTGTGGTTAAATCTTTTTGGCAAATCAGGAGTTGGAAAAAGCCACTTAATTGAAAGCTTACAGAACGCTTTAAGTGCAGAGGGTTTTGTCTCAAGAAGACATTTTATAAAGTTTTCAAATAATGCATGGATTATTGACAGCCACGAAGTCCCTATTGTATTAGTTGATGATTGGTTCTCTGAGTTATCAGGGTCAGATCGATCGTTTGGAGACGAACAAACGAGACAGATAGCAAAAGTATTACAATACGTATATGAACATAAGGTCCTATTGATCACGGGATCAAACTTTGACATTATGGGAGATCCTAACTTAGCAAAAAGAATCGCAGCATTTGATACAACTGGTAGACTAAGAAGTAGAATGGAGGAATTTGCGAATGGTCAAATTGAGATGATTGTACCCGATTATAGAACAACCAAAAGAAAAAATGGTACCATCGTTATTTTGAGATTTTTTCATAAAGACGGATATATTCCTCTATGCTTAGTTCCCAGCTAAATATCTCACTCATTGCATTTTCGACTATTAGCTTCCATTCATCCTTACTATTATCAAATATCTTGTATGCAGTATTGAGTGTATTGGTCAAATTATCCCCATTATTACCATCGTAAAGAAAGCCTGTTCCGGTCTTTAAGTGTAGATCATAATTATCTATCGAATCAGCAAGCCCGCCAACACTATTTGCAACAGGTATAGTGCCATACCTCATCGCCTTCATATGCGCAAGACCACAAGGTTCAAAAACTGAAGCACAAATGACTACATCTGCACTAGATATAAGCTTTTCTTCCATTTCTATTGAGAATGGATGTATAAATTTGAATCTTTCAAAGTTCTTATCCAAATCTCTAGCTTTGTTAATGTAATAATTATCACCATCTCCCAACACTATCATGTAAACAGGCAATTTCATCAAGTTTTCTATCTCTTGAAAGATATAGTCAAATCCCTTTTGGTAACAAAGCCTATGAGTCGTTATTACAAGTAATTTGCTTAAATGTGATTTTGGTATTTGCAGTTTTCGAAACAATCGTTTCTTGTTTTTCCTTCGTTTTTCCCAAAAATTGGTTTTGTCATAACGAAATGACAAGCTTCCAGGTAGAGATGGATTATATTTCTTGTAATCAATTCCATTTCTGATACCATACAGCACTTTATTCCTTTTTATAAACGCTGCAAGCCCTTCACCAAACTTGCCTGAAATCACTTCTCTTGCATAAGTATTACTCACAGTATTTACAGCATCAGAGAATTTTATACCTTGTTTAAGAAAGTTCACATTATCCCAACTCTCGTTGTCATTAAAATTCGGTAATCTATTTACAATCCTTCCAAATCCTTTTTCAAACCTATGTAGATTGACATTGTTCGCGCCTTGATATGCAGCATTGTGTATTGTGAGTAATGTTTTAGGAGGGTTGGCAATCTCCTTTCTTAGAATTTGAGGAACAAGTCCCGCCATCCAGTCATGGATATGGACTATGTCAAAGTTTAGGTTCAATAGTTTAATTACTTCTACTGTTGCTTTTGAGAAAAAGTACATTCTCTTGTGCGTCTCAGGATGATAAAACAGGTTTTGGGAATACTTTCCAAAAAACTCATAGTGTGCTATGAAATAATATTCTATAGAATTATCTTCGTCAATTTCAACTTTATGCTTGATGCAAGAAAACTTAATCTTTGTCTCATTATCAAGCTCAAGCTGAATATCTTTCAAGATCACTTCTCTTTCATCTAAATCTAGCCTTTTGACAGTGCTTCCCCAAAATGGAGCGAAAACACTCACATTATAACCTAGTTTTGCTAAGTTATTTGAAATGTCTGCACTAGAAAACGCCAATCCACCTGTTCTAGAAAATGGATAAACTTCAGGTGTGATCTGGGCTATGGTTTTTATTTTCTTTAAATTATGCACTTGATTCAATTTGCCTAATTAGTTCTTGATATAGTTTATCTACAGAAGATGAAGAACTTTTTGCAAAAGCTTGCCTATCTCGTACTTCCAAGCTCTTCTTGTTGACTTGACTAAATGCATCAATCACATTTTTGTATACAAGTTCATATTGCGATGCCATTATCTTGTAGTTAAATTTTCTTCTAAAGGATGTTGCTACCACACCTCTGTCAATTGCTTTGATTTCTTGCAGTTTGAATATTGCTTCATCAAAATCTTCAACCAATACGCCTGTTCTCCCATCTTCAATCAACTCTGCCATAGAACCTCTTTTTATTGCTAAAGTTGGAGTACCCATATAGCCAGCTTCAAGAACGGTCAAACCAAAAGGTTCCCGAAATTTGATGAAATGCAAGTTTGCCAAAGCATTTGAAAGCAAATCTATCTTCATCTTCATATCAGTTTCTCCGATAAATTCAACATTATTTCTTGTAAGTAGTTCTTCAACTTCATTATGGAAGTAGTCATTATCTTGAAAATTATAGTTACCTGCCAATTTTATTGGCACATTATTTTTTATCGCCCACCAAATTGCCAAGTTTGGAGATTTCACTGGACTAAACCTACCTATGAATGCGAAGTAATCCTTGGGGTCAGTATTTATTGGGAACTCATCTGGATCTAATCCATTGTAAATTGTTGCTACATAGTTTAGTATTGGAAACGCCCTGCGTTGATTGTGCGAAATTGAGTTGTAAAAGATTTCATCTTTTGCTTGGTAGTATTTGTCGGTATTGAATCCATTCGAGAAAGGGTTGTGTAATGTTTGCAAATGTGGAAAATCTTTAAAAGGCAACAGGTCAAATTGTTCTTCATGTGAATTTATAATATCTAGCCTGCCTATATTTTCCTGAACTTTACTTGATATTTCCTGCAAAACTTGGCTAGTTTGCAGATTATATCTCGATTCCTCTTCATTGGTCATTGCATAACTTATAGTATCGGCGACAGAAATTACTTCACAATCAACTTTTGAGTCTCTCGGTCCAAACAATGTAACTTCATGCCCCAGCTCTTGGAGTCCTTTTATAAGAAAATACACTACTCTTTCTGCACCTCCGTATCCGATTGGTGGGACGCATACTCGGGGTGAAGATATTATGCCAATTTTCATATAATTATTAGTCCAAGTATCTTTTTACGATACTTGCAAAGTTTGAATTGCTACTTTTGATAGATTCTTTAGTTAAATCTTTCAGATAATCATAACTAGATGCATTGCCCCATAAATGAAAGGCATAGCATCGGTCAAAACTTCCATCATAGTCTTCTAGGAAAAAATGATTTAATTCTTCAGGTGTATAATTTGGGTAGTAAAAATACCCTCTGCTAACCTCAATTATTTCTTCTGGATACAAAAAGCCTAGAAACTTTGAGTACTTTACTGACAATTCCGTATAAAACTTGTCATACCCTTCTGACCTTAAGCCTTTCCAAAGAGATTTGTCTTTATCAAACCCATCAAGCCAGCGATTCAAGAATGTAGACTCTGCAGAAGCAATCATAACTGCATTTGCATAACCTACAAACTTACCATAAACTTCTTCTTTTCCAAGTATTACCGTACTATTCATTATTGAACTAGCTTGACTTCCTAACAAATCATCGATAAGCCCAAAAAATGGTCTATTTGAAATAACATCTGTATCAAGGTAAATACCACCTGTAGCATACAGTATTTGCAATCTAAGTATATCTGCCTTGTGAGCAAAACTCAGCTTTGCATACTCTACATTTCTAATTTTGTCAAAACTTGGGATATCCATAACTTTCAGGTTGTGAATTTTTGTTATAGCTCTTCCCCAGTCTCCTGGCAAACTTTTGTTGTCAGTATAGAGTATTACCTCACAGTCTTGATTTGCCTCTATTGCACTCTTGATTGCTAAATAAGTTATCAACGAAAGATCCTTGCCCGAATCAAAATGAATAAAAAATATTGTTTTTGGTATTTCCCTTTTGAAAGTTATCATGATATATCATAAAACTCGTAAAAACACTTTGTATCTCCCTCTAACTTCAATATCTTGTACTTCCAGATATTTTCAGCATCCTCAATAGTTTCCATATTGGACATCTTGCTTCGAAATTCATTAGCCATACTAGTTTTTAAGTTACCTTTTGCATCTTGTAATTGCCACCAGATCGATGCATGATAATGAGGGCTATCTGTCGCTTTGGCAGTATCTAAATATTGAACAGGAAAAAGTGCCCTATAGTTTTCTAAATTATATAGCCAAGACTCGCCATTTACTATTTTGCAATGCGGATGTCGAATTTTCAGAACCCTAAAAAGTTTTCTTAATTCCATTTTCCTCAATGGTAACTTGGAAAGATGTAGTGGTCCCCTACCGTCATTTGCATCATTGTTGAGAAAATGGAGCTTTGCATTTTCTATTCCATTTGCGTCATACCATGTCTTGTATGAGAAACAGCCAAATTCAAAATTATACGGAAACAAATCTTGCGAAGAATATTTATCGAAAAAAGCTTTGAGGAAAGTATTTCTGTCAAATATATCGACACTTTGCGAAAATTCAACCCAAGCTGGATCCTCAGGATTGTATTGTGTGCCTTGACAACCTAAGTAGTTCCATATCTGAGTCCATTTGGGCAGCATTTCTACAATCGAAGTGCCTGCAATTTCTGAGAGTCTTTTTGCAAAATCGTACTGCAAAAAAAACAAGTCTATTGAGCTTTTGGGTTGAAGATTTCTCTTGCTAGTTGGAACTTTGATTTCGGTCCAATGTTTCTCCCATATTTTATAACTGATTTCTGCGTACTTTTTTTCAAACTCTAACTGTGTTTCGAGTTTCAAACTTTGCAAGCTTCGAATTACATTTATCATAACCCCCAGCCCCTTTTCAATCTCTTGGGGAACATATCCCAAGATTCTGCCATCGGCCCACCACCAAGTACAGCTTGCAATAGCTTTGTCAAGTTCTCCTCTGACAAATTCATAATTCATATCATCCACATTATCACGAACTACATTTCTAATTTGACTGACGAATTGCCATAATTGCTTATGGACTTCATTTTGTGAATCATCCCAATTTGCAAAACAATTTCCCGCTAACTTCTCTTCATTTGTCATTTGCCAAGTCGAATTTGTTACTTCAACTATTTGTGTCGCTTGGAAATTTTCCAAGTACTCCTTTACCGTCAGAGTTTGAACTTCATTTTTATAACTCACAACTTTCTGAATCTTTGCCAATTCTCCATTTTGGACCTGATTTTCACCATCGCTAACAATCGTTAGATATTCGTACTGTTGAACTTCAGAATCAGAGAACATTTCTAGATTTCTGTTGTTGACAAACAAGTCAATTTGCAGCTCTCTTTCTTGCAGTTTTTGAGAATAATCTATCTTCAAACTTTCATTACCTTCACCTTGGTGTATTCCTGAACTGTCGATAACTATGTAGCTATATCCAAGGTTTTTGATGATATTTGCAGCTTCCTTTGAGTATGCAAGTTCAGGGAGAAAAAATCCCTGCTTTTTGAGCTTTGACAATGTCCATGCTGTTGGCAAGTACTTGAGGCTGACTTCCTCATTTAGTTGTATTTGGCGAATGACTTCAATCTCAGGAATCAGTGGCAATATTGGGTGATACATAGCACTGCTTGTAAGTTCTATATTTCCAACTTGTACTAGTTTTTCCAACTTATCAGAAAAGTCAAACTTGCCAAGTCGTGCCAAATGCTCAAGAAGCGAGCCAGAAATATTTAGAGTTATATGCAAATTATCTTTTTCTACTATATCAAGCAGTGGCAAGTAATCTTTGTGATAATGTTCAAGTATAGTTTTGTCGTCTTGCCATGGTGGCTGATAAATGTGAAAGAGAAGAACCATTTTTTTCACACTAGCATTTTAGCACAAGTACAAGCTTTTGGATAGCTATATCTTTGTCAAAGCAGGATACTTGACAAAAACTGCTTCCTGTGCTACTATCGTGACAATAAAGAAACGCTCCCCAAACGGCTGCTCAAAAATATATATCATCATACTTCCCAAACTCTAGCAATTTGCTAGGAGAAAGGAGGAAAAAAGATATGAGCGAAATCAGAAAAGTGAATAACCTTCCAGACTTTTTAGCAGATCCAACTGCACAACGTTGCTTAGGAGCTATTAGTTTGATTCCCGAAATTCGTGACAAGCAGTGGCAATCTAATGAAAACATAAGAAACATTGCCACATGGATGAGATTTTACAGGAATTTCAAAGATGCTGACCCTAAAGTCTTTCGTTTGATTGGTTGGACTTTAGGTCAAGATCCAAATGTTACATTAGAAAATGTAGGACTTACATTTGCTAAACATGGAGCATTCATATTCTTTCACAACCACCCGCATTTGCAAATAAGGACAGCACCGCCTGACTACTACACTGCTCAACTACCTGGAACCCTACCGAACGGACGAGGTGAATTCCTTTATAGGCTGGAAGCCAGTAGAAAGTCAGCTTCTGCACGAGTTACTGCATATAAGCATATGCTTTTACAGCTAGTAGGATGGTTAGGAAATTATCCTTGTGGTCTTGATTTTGTTCGTGCTATTCACCAGGCTAATCCAGTGGCCCCAAACTTTGGTGGTCTAAGCTCTTTTAGTCATTTGTATCGTCCAAAACCTCAAATCCAAGAGTACACCATTTTTGCAAAAAAGGCAGAGATGTGTATCGTGTGTCACGATGGTAATGTTGGCAACGAAATATATGCAAAATATTTAAATGCAATTACAGTATTAAGGTTGACTGACTTCAAGGACTAGACAGTCACAATCACTGCCCTAAGACTTGATTTATCTCACTAGTTAGCATCCCTAAGTTCCTCATCCCAATAAACTCACCCACAACCTTTCCACCTTTGAAGAGTTTCATGTTTGGGATACTTTGTATTTGATACTCCATCGCCAAGACTTGATTCTCAGGTTCATCAGTATCTACTTTCGCTACTTTGAGTTTCCCATCCATTTGCTCTGACAATTGTTCTAGTATCGGAGCCATCATCCTACATGGCATACACCATGGTGCCCAAAAATCGACTAGAACTGGAAGTTCACTACTTATAACCTCAGCATTGAACTGATCTCTGCCTGAAAGGTCCATAACTTTGTTTGTTTGTGATGTGTTTGTGTCCATAGTTTTGTTTTAGTTTGAATAAACTTTGTAAATAATGTGTAAATTGATTGCCAACTTTTGCTTTGCCAAAACTTCATGTCATTTTCAAAAGATCTTTCGCAACTTGACCGAGCTTTTGATTTGTCAAATTGTAAATCCTCTTCTTCCCAACAACTTTTGAAGTTACAAGCTCTGCATCTTTCAACTTTTTCAAATGTTGAGATACAGCTGACTGTGAAAGTTCGCAATTCTCTATAAGCTCACTCACACTTTTCTCTTTGCTTGACAGGCATGCAAGTATCTTGACCCTTGTCACATTTGAAAAAGCTTGAGTAAAATCGAGCATAAGATATATTAGCAGAGACTAATATGAATGTCAAGAATTATAATTCAAAATAATACTTGCAAATCTTTTTTGCCATCAAAACCTGCCTATCCTCCAAAAAACTAAAGTAATAAGCATGATCCGTAAGCATAGCTGGTATAGAATGCAATCTTCTGCCAAATTTTGCAACATCTCCTCTCCCGAAATAATTCTTGATATTGCTTTTGAATCTAATAATTCAAAGTATTTGCAACAGAAACTTGAAAATTAGTAAGTAAAAAAATCTTGCTACTAACTACCTGAGTTGACAAGTAGTTTTTCAAGTAATTTCTCTAAAACTCCACCACCTTTCCTCCCATATTTTTCCGGAAGTAATTGTCATGTGATACATACAAAACTGCACCTTGATAATCTTTCAACATACTTTCAAACTCTTCAATGCTTGATAAATCCAAATGGTTTGTCGGTTCATCTAGAATTAGTATATTGGGATTTGATATGAGCATTTTGATAAGTTGAATCCTGGCTTTTTGACCTCCTGAACAACTTTTCAACTTCAAGCCTTTGTCTAAAATTGGATCAAACAAATAATTTGCCAAAACCCTAGATAATTCTTGGTCATTAAATGCTAAGTTTTCACTATCATAAAGTTTCCGAATAATTTGAGCTAAAGTTAATTCAAGCTCAGAATTATCAATTTCTTGCTCATAAACTCCAACTTTCAATTTTGGATGTAATTCAATCTTGCCAGAAATAAAACCAATTATTTTATTTTGACTATATGAATTTATAATATATTTCAAAAAAGTACTTTTCCCAGCTCCATTTCTACCTCGAATTTCGACTTTATCACCCATTGATATCTGAAAATTTAAATTTTTAGTCAATATTCTTTCACCAAAACCTAAAGTTAAATCTTGAATTTTGATCAAAGTTGCAGTATTTAATGACTTATCTTCAACTAAAAATGATTTGAAGTTGATGCTTTTAGATTTAAACTTATCATAATCTTCCAAAACCTTTTTTGATTGACCAAGAAGCGACTCTTGATCTATCCAAAACTCAGGTTTAACGAGTTCTGCTTTTGCTTTTAAGTATTCTTGGTAATATCTTTCTTCCTTTTTTGCAGCTGAAGTTCTTGCTGCTGGACTTGCAACCATTTGTTTGATCTTTCTGAAATTTAAATACAATTCTTTAAGTCGTTCAATTTTATCAAGTTCAGTTTTATATGAATTTATATCACTAACATTTGAGATTGAATTTTGTTTGATATACTTGTCATAATTTCCAGAAAAAACTTTAGATCCATTAGGAGTTAATTCAATAATCTTATCAACTACTTGCAAAATATCACGATCATGTGTAATTACTATAACTAGTTTTTTGAATGACTTGAGCCATGCAATAAATTTTTCCTTTCCGACATAATCCATATGATTTGTAGGTTCATCTATCAAAACTATATCAGCTTGAGAATAAATCACTTTGCAAAGCTCTACAAATCTTTTTTCTCCACCAGACATTTTCATCATTGGATTCAAGCTTTGTTCCATATTTATTCCAAAACTTTCAAGAGTTTGGATAATTTCATTATCAATTTGAGAAAAATTTAATGAATGAAACTCTTCGATTGCATCAGAAAATTTTGTGATTTCATCCATGTCATGACTTGGATCAAGTTCATAATCTTTCATAACTTTGTGAAGCTCTCTATACTTAGGAACAAAGTTCAAAATGTAGTCAAGTGGTGTAATTTCATGATCTAAAAAGAATTCTTGCTCAGTTTTGATAATTTTGTAATCTCGAGATTTGGAAATTTCTCCTGAATAATCTTTGTCTTCTTCGGTTATTAGTCGAAATAATGTAGTTTTTCCAATTCCATTTCTACCAATCAAGGCAACTTTTTCAACTTCGCCAAGCTGAAAAGTCAAGTTCTCAAAAAGAAGCTTTGAAGAAATGGTTTTTGAAATAGAAGAGAGAGAAAGCACGAGCAGAATTATAGCAGAAGCAAGTACATTAACTATAAAAGTGCAACGGAATTATGCCGAGCTAAATCCCAGCAGCGGTTTTGATTGTTTAATATAGTAACAAATAATTTGATTGTTTATTGCTTTGGAAAAATCTTGCATATAGTCAAAAATGAGATACATTGGTAGAGATTGGTACTTTTCATAACCGAGTTTTGAATGTCAATACACTAACTCTTCAATAAAAAGATATTATTAGCAACTCATGTCACACATATATTCTAAACAACAAAAAATCCCACTTTCGTGGGATTTAAATTCTTGTTTTGAAAACTAAATAGAAGGCACAGGCAATTTCACCATTTATGCAAAATCTTCGGGCATTAGTACGGCTCGGCTAAGTATCTCACGATACTTACACCTGCCGCCTATCAACGTCGTGATCTTCGACGAGCCTGATAACGAAACCTCATCTTGAAGTTGGCTTCACGCTTATATGCTTTCAGCGTTTATCCTAATAGCAACTCAGCTACTGAGCGACGCTCCTGGTGGAACGACTCATATACCGGAGGTTGCCTGGCCCTGGTCCTCTCGTACTAAGGGTCAATCTTCTCAAGTTTCGAACGGATCTACCGGATAGAGACCAACCTGACTCACGTCGGTTTGAACCCAGCTCACGTGCCGTTTTAATGGGCGAACAGCCCAACCCTTGGAACCTTCTACAGCTCCAGGATACGACGAGCCGACATCGAGGTGCCGAACCTTGCCGTCGCTATGGACGCTCGGGCAAGACTAGCCTGTTATCCCCGGGGTAACTTTTATCCTATAAACAATGCCACTTCCAATTGTAGACAAAGGGTCACTATGTCCTACTTTCGTAACTGCTCGACTTGTGGGTCTCACAGTAAAGCCGACTTATGCCATTGCGCTCTACACTCCGTTTCCATTGGAGTTGAGTCGACCTTTGAAATCCTGCGGTACTTTTTAGCAGGAAACCGCCCCAGTTAAACTGCCCACCTAGCAATGTCCTGATGACCGGATCACGGCCTCAGTTAGAGATAAAAAATATACTAAGAGGTGTTACACTTTCGCATTCACCCTTCCCAAAGAAAGGGTTTCATCGCTCCCCCTTACACTATGTAGTATAAGTCTTATCACAATACCAAGTTGCAGTAAAGCTCCACGGGGTCTTTTTGTCCGGGTAGATCTAGACCGCATCTTCACAGTCAATTCAATGTTCACCGTGCACTTCGTCGGGACAGCGCCTCCCTCGTTAAACCTTTCATGCGGGACGCCTATTAAGCGCCGAGGAATTTCGCTACCTTAGGACCGTTATAGTTACAGCCGCCATTCACCAGGACTTAACTCATCGCCGTGAAGCAACTCGCTTAATCTTCTGGCATTGGGCAGGTCTCAGCTCCTATACATCCACTTTCGTGTTAGCAGGAACCTGTGTTTTAGTTAAACAGTCGAGGAGGCCTATTTTCTGAGAGTTCGATCAACAAAAGTAAAACCAATGTTGCGAACCACCCCTTCTTGCGAACGTACGGGGTTATTTTGCCGAATTCCCTGACGAAGTATCACACGATCGCCTTAGTGCATTTACACTTATCCACCAGTGACGGTTTCCGGTACGATTTGAATAAGTTCTCACTACGAAAATTTTCTAGTCTGCCTAATTGCTTATCTTCAGTTTTGAACGAATCCAAAACCTTTGCATCATAACTCGCATACATTACACCTAAGCGTAACTGCAAAAATACGGATTTGCCTGTATTTTCTAACTTGTTATTTACTGATCCACCTATGGACCAGAAAGCTTCTCAGTCAGCGTCCTTCCTTAGTTAATAACGAACTTATCCAAGTAGCAGAATATTAACTGCTCATCCATCGCCTACGACTTTCGTCCTGAGCTTAGGATCGACTAACCCGACCCTGATTAACATTGGATCGGAACCCTTGGATTTTCGGCGTGAAGGTTTTTCACCATCATTCTACGCTACTCATACCGTCATTCTTACTTCTATACACTCCACCATGCCTTACAGCTTTGGCTTCATTGCAGTATAGAACACTCCCTTACCAGACTCCACATAGTGGAGAATTCACAGCATCGGTATAACGCTTGAGCCCCGTTGATTTGTGACGCAATCGACCTAGACCAGTGAGCTATTACGCACTCTTTAAAGGATTGCTGCCTCTGAGCAAACCTCCTGGCTGTATTAGGTCAATCACTTCCTTTTCCACTTAGCGTTAATTGGGGACCTTAGCAGATGATCTGGGATGTTTCCCTCTTGCCCACCGGACCTTAGCACCCGGGGACTGACTCCTGAAATATACACACTAGCATTCGCAGTTTGCGAGAATGTGGTACCTCCCGAGGAAGCCCACGATTCAAGCAGAGCTCTACCTCCAGTGTTTAAATTTCAAGGCTAGCCCTAAAGCTATTTCAGGGAGAGCCAGCTATTTCCGTGTTCGATTGGCTTATTACTACTAACCACAAGTCATCGGATAGTTTTGCAGCACTAACCCGTTCGGACCTCCAACCCACTTTCGTGGGGCTTCATCCTGCTCATGGTTAGGTCACACGGCTTCGGGTCTATTTCATTTAACTAATTCGCCCTATTCAGACTCGCTTTCGCTATGGCTACATTACATAATAACTTAACCTTGCTAAATAAAATAACTCGACGGTTCATTCTTCAATAGGCACGCAGATATGGAATCTTTTCAAAAAGAAAAGTCCACTTCCACGGATTGTAAGCGTACGGTTTCAGGTTCTATTTCACTCCCCTAACAGGGGTTCTTTTCACCTTTCCCTCTCGGTACTAGTTCACTATCGGTCTGACAAAGTATTTAGCCTTAGGGCTTGGTTACCCTAGATTCATACCAACTTTCACCTATTCGGTATTACTTAAGAAATCTTTTTGAGAAGATTTTTTACCTTTCGTTCACGGGACTATCACCCTCTATGATTCAATTTTCCAAGAGAATTAAACTAGATAAAAAATTTTGTAACTTCACTCCGAGTTTTTCGGTTCTCGAACAAAAGCTCTTGCAACACCCAAGATGTTTAGACTGCCGAAACAGTAGTTGAAAATCCTCCTTGCGCAAAGCGCAACTTGAATAATCCCCTAAGCTATCTTAGGTTTGGGCTACTCCGATTTCGCTCGCCACTACTTTCGGAATTATTTCTTTTCCTCTGGTTACTTAGATGTTTCAGTTCACCAGCTTGCTTCCTCACAACTTATGTTTTGGGTTGTGGGTTTACAGGCATTACCCTGTAAGGGTTTCCCCATTCGGAAACCTCCGACTTAAAACGAGCATTAGTCTCTAGTCGAAGATATCGCCACTTTTGAGCGTCCTTCTTCAGCTTTGTCAGCCAAGGCATCCACCATACGCAGTAGTTAATTTCGCATAAATGATGAAAATTACCTAACAAAATAATATTCAAATATTGAACATTAAATTTTTATTTATTACAAATTCCACAACTTTGAATTTTTCAATCCTAGTCTAGATTTTGTAATAACTGTGCCTTCTATTTAATTTTCAAAGAACATTGGAATTGGGTTAACCACTCGAAAGAAATTAACCCTACTCCGTATTATGAAATCGAAATTTCATAAATAGCATTCAAGAAACTCAAATGCTATAGAATGAAATTCGGCGACTACCTATCTTCCACAATCCCAAAGGAAAAAGTATTGTCGGCTCAACAGTGTTTCACTTCTGAGTTCGGGATGGGATCAGGTGGTGCCACTGCGATAAAGTCACCGAATGAGTAAGACAAAAGAATCGCAATAAATTGCAACCCAATTCTCCAACAAGTTAGAAAATCATCTTACTCATTCGAAAACTCTACTGCACTTAAAAACTTTTTGAACTATTAAATTTTGAAATGGACCCTAAGAGATTCGAACTCTTGACCCCCTCATTGCAAATGAGGTGCTCTACCAACTAAGCTAAGGGCCCTAGTTATCATCAAAATGGGCGTGCCAGGGCTCGAACCTGGGACCTCAGTCTTATCAGGACTGCGCTCTAACCACCTGAGCTACACGCCCTGGAATATCCTCATACAGTATAACTTTCAATTCTTAAAAGTGCTAAAGATCTTCTGAGTGATGCTTGAGAATTCAAGCAAATTGTACAACAATATCTATTTCGTGTATAGATTTTCAGAACTCCTTAAAAGGAGATAATTAGCCGCAGATTCCCCTACGGCAACCTTGTTATGACTTAACCCCAGTCACCAACCCTACTGTATTTACACATAATGCACTTTTCAGTAAAGCCGGCTTCCATGATTTGACAGGCGGTGTGTACAAGACCCGAGAACGTATTCACCGCGACAAGCTGATTCGCGATTACTAGCAACTCCACGTTCAAACAGTCGAGTTTCAGACTGTTATCCCTACTGTGGAAAGGTTTGATGCGATTGGCTCCCCGTTGCCGGTTGGCTACGCATTGTCCATACCATTGTAGCGTCTGTGTTGCCCAAGACATAAGGGCTATGATGACTAGACATCGTCCCCTCCTTCCTCCCGTCTGAAAACAGGCAGTATCTGAAGAAATTATAACATCAGATAGGGGTTGCGCTCGTTACTGGACTTAACCAGACATCTCACGACACGAGCTGACGACAGCCATGCAACACCTCTGTATCACCCTCGAAGGCTACCGAGCTTTCACCCAGTATGCAGATACAGTTCAAGCCTTGGTGAGGTCCTTCGCTTATCATCGAATTAAACCAGGCGCTCCGCTGCTTGTGCAGGTCCCCGTCAATTCCTTTAAGTTTCAGTCTTGCGACCGTACTCCCCAGGCGCCCTGTTTAACGCGTTAACTACGACACTGATCTTACAAAAAGTCCCAATTCCGCAAGCGGAAAAGTTACAAGTAAAACCAACATCTAACAGGGAAATTTTAGGGCGTGGACTACACGGGTATCTAATCCGTTTCGCTCCCCACGCTTTCGAGCCTTAGCGTCAACACATACCCAGCAAACTGCCTTCGCATTTGGTGTTCCTACTAATATCAAAGCATTTAACTGCTCCACTAGTAATTCCGTTTGCCTCTATATGGTTCTAGTAGAATAGTCTTATCTGCAATTATGAGTTAAGCTCATAAATTTCACAGATAACTTATCCTACAGCCTACGCATCTCTTTACGCCCAGTAATTCCGGATAACGCTTGCAGCCTTCGTATCACCGCTCCTGCTGGCACGAAGTTAGGAGCTGCTTATTCATCTGTCGTTCAGAATTACTAACAGATAAAAGGAGTTTACAACCCGAGGGCCTTCTTCCTCCACGCGGCGTCGCTGCATCAGACTTTCGTCCATTGTGCAAAATTCCCGATTGCTGCCTCCCGTAGGAGTACGGGCCGTATCTCAGTCCCGTTCTGGGTGATCATCCTCTCAGACCACCTACCCGTCGTAGGCTTGGTAGGCAATTACCCTACCAACTACCTGATAGGACTTTGGCTTCTCTTGAAGCGAATTTCTCCTTTAAACCATAGTTCACATCTAGTATTACCCTCACTTTCGCGAGGCTATCCTAAACTTCAAGGTAAATTCCAAAGCATTACTCAGCCGTCTGCCGCTGATCCTAATTTGTATTGCTACAAACTATTCTCCGCTCGACTTGCATATCTTAGGCACGCCGCCAGCGTTAATCCTGAGCCAGGATCAAACTCTCCATAAAATTGGAAAATAATCCAAATTACTCAAAAGAATAACTTTAGCACTTTTAAATTTTCAAAGAACTCGCTTGTTTGTAGACAGCCTTACGGCTACCTACTTTCAAGCAATACTGTATTTCTACAGCAGAGACCGTTTAATTTCTTAAAAAGCCTCTGAATAAAAATTCAGAAAACGGGGTCATTCTACCAAGTTAAAAATAGAATGTCAACAATAAAAATATATATTATGGAAATTTCAAATGTTATCAACAAATTGAACCTTTTGAAATGAGCTTGAAGAAATAGAAAATATTTCAAAGCTTAGAATTGTTGTCAACCCAACTAAAAAACCAAAGATCTTTCAGTTATAGTGAATCGAATAACCGAAATTAAAGACTCAACTACTTGGTTGACAAAATAATGTTACCATAAAAAATTTTAATGTCAAGAGAAAATTCATGAAAAGTATCATTTTCTAAAGTGTATTAATTTATATACAAATACAAAGGCAATATTTACAAATCGTTGAATCTCCAAGTTTACAATTTTGTAGTCCTGCTATTCTCTATATCCTTGAATTTACAACAGCGTGAGATTCGAAATGAATATCACTACTTGAAACAGCTTGAGTTATATGTATTGCATTAAACATCTTTGCTTATGACTCGCTAGTTTTAAAATCTATCCTTATTTTCGATATCTATATTTTCAGCATAAGTAAGCTCTTCACTTTCGAACCAACCAAAGGTAAAATCACCGAAGAAATCATAGTTTTTGTTTATGACATCTTTTTCTGTAATCCAAATATTTTCTTGAACTCCATTATTTGTCTTCAATTCACCTGTTATACCCTTTACTTCCATCACGAAGAATATCGAGTCATTCAAACAATTTCCATTTGCGTCATTTCTAACTTTTCTATATATCCTTCTTAACATAAATTCCTGCGCTTCAAGATTGGTTTCTTCTTTGAGTTCTCTACTTGCAGTATCATAAATAGATTCACCTTGTTTTATTTTACCGGTTAATCTTCCAACTTTACCAAAATATGGATGTTTGAGTCTACGACAAACTAAAGCCATTCTTATGCTATTTACTTCAGTGATTACAGAAAGTATTACTGCAGGTTTAGGTTGAGCTTCTTCTTTTTTAGATTCACTATCAACTTTGTTTACTAATTTTTTTCCTTCAATTGTCAAGAAATATTGACCCTTAGATTTGGAAACTAAATTTAATTTTACGAGAGTTTTTAAGTGATAATTCAGATGCTCACTTTCAATTTTCTCCATTTGTAAATCTGAAAATTGTGCAGACTCACACCTTGAAAGATAGTTTAAAATGTGTTGTTGGATGAAGTGTAGTTCGTTCATGATGTGGATTATAAACCAAACACAAGAAATTTCTACTCAAGTTGGTTTTAGTAGGTTTATGAAGAAGATTGAAAACTCAAACAACTCTCTAGATTAGTGAAAGTGAACCTTTATTTACTTGCCTAAGTGTAGCTAGAGTTAATAACTAGCTATTCACTCATTATATTCTCTCGTGAATATTTACTAATCTGATCTGGCTTGTATTGCATTCTACGAAGATCGACAATTATATCTTCAAACAATTCAATCTTTTCTGTCAGATAGTATTTTCCTACACCAAGAAGGGTTGTTTTTGATAAGAGCTCGGAGTACAAGAGCCTTTGTTTTACCTTGAAAGAGTCATCCTCTGGTTCCAGCATTGTAAATTTGCAATACTCAAATATCTGATCATCCAATTCTCTAAGCTGAATCTCTTTTGTAGGGTCATTAGTAATATTATAATTCACACTAAATTTTAACATAAAATCCTTGTTTCAACAATATCAAACCATTATCTTAGAGTGATAGCTTTTCGAAGTTTGTTGAATTGCTTAACCTTGTTATACGAAATCGACCTACCTTTTGATTTGTAACTCAATAAATACAAAGCGAAGCAATTGATTTAGGCAAGGGCCTATGCTATAAACAGAAGATGGTTTTTTGCCACCTATGATTTGTTACTTAAACTATAAATCCGCAGGGCAAGAATCTAAAAGCAATTTAATTATTACAAAACAAGGCAAGTACAAAATGACCAAAGAGCCAGATCAAAATTTACATTCGTTCAGAATTGAGGGTATGCATTGTGCAAGTTGCGAACTTTGGCTTGAAGAAGCAATCAAAAAAATCCCAGTCGTAAAGACAGTTAAGGCAAAGTTAAACTCAAACGAAGTTCGAGTTTGGAGTACAGATAATGTCTCTGAAGCAGAGTTGCTAAAACAAATCCAAGAAGCTATTTCTTTGAGGTCAGATGAATACAAAGTTTTTGCATTGAATGCCACAGTGACTGAAACTCACAAAGAAACTTTTGAACCTGTAGCTAGAAATTACTTTAGTTCATTTATGTTTGCCCTTATCTTCACTCTTCTTTTTTTGTTGTTACAGAAGTTAGACTTTATCAACCTATCCAGCTCCACAATCAGTTATCCATACATCTTTTTAGTTGGCCTTGTTGCAAGCATATCAACTTGTACTGCCACAGTAGGTGCTTTGGTCTTATCTATGTCTGCAAATTTCACCAAAGCCAAAAAAAGTGAAAAATTTGCAATTTCCACTTTCCATATAGGAAGACTTTTCGGGTTCTTCGTTCTTGGAGGACTTTTCGGGTTAGTCGGTAACTTTGTTTCTTTTAGTTGGGAAGTTGAGATATTGCTTCGTATTGCCATTCAAGTTGTTTTGATAGTTCTAGGGCTTAATTTACTTGGAGTAAACTTCACAAAGAAATTTCAACCGCGATTGCCAAAATCATTATCAAGAATCACTTTCAATCTAAGCGAAAAGTCAAACATTGTAGTTCCATTTCTTCTTGGAATTACAACTTTCTTTTTACCTTGCGGGTTTACTCAAAGTATGCAACTTATTGCTTTGGAATCAAAGTCCTTTCTTGAAGGTAGTATGATTATGCTAATTTTTGGGTTAGGAACTTTACCTGTATTGCTTTTGATATCAAAAACCTCTGCAATGTTTGGAAATTCAAAGTTCAAAGATGTTTTTTTCAAAACTGCTGGATTTATAACCATATTTATGTCGATTTACGGATTCTACTTGTCAAAAAATTTATTTTTTTAAAATGCTTTCCTTACCAAACTTATCAAAAAGTACAATTATTTATTTAATGTTCATCTCAGCTATGCTCTTGGTAATGCTTGCAACATTCACACTTCTATCCAAAGATTCGGTTGCCACTACTGATTCAATTGGCTACTCAATTGTTGAGAACGAAAAACAAACCCTTGAAATTAGAGCCGTTGGAGCGGGATATGAACCAAAGAAGATATACGCTAAATCAGGGATCCCGGGCACGATAAAATTTCCACCAACTACAACTTTTGGGTGCCAGAATTCTGTTGTAATTCCTGAACTTGATGCATCAAAAGTACTTTCCAGAACTAGTGACACCGAGTTTGAGTTTGCAGCCCAACCTGCTGGCAAAACTGTCAAAGGAAGTTGTGCAATGGGTATGTATGATTTTGAGATTGTGTTCAATTAAACTCTGCTTTCACCTATACTACCCGTTCAGGGTTTTAGAATAATCAACACAGCTCAGATAATAATACTCTCCAAAAACATCTACCTCTGCAAGTTTTTCCTACTGCAAAATCGAATAATCTGTGTTTGAACTTTCGAAATCAAGCATCTTGTATACTTTAGAAAAATAATTCACAAAGAGAATTCTAGTTTAGTTCGGTCAAAATTATATATTAAAAAAATTTAGGGAAGTACTAAAATGTAAAATTAGGCAAGTAGAACTGGTCTACTAGGATTCGAACCTAGAAAAACTCCTTAACAGGGAGCCGTGTTACCGTTACACCATAGACCAACGAAAAGGCAATTTATTTTAACTCATCAAATTCCCTTTTGCAATATTTATTTCAAATCAAATGCAAATTTACATAATATCAGTTGACCTCAACTATTTTATTATCTAAAATCTAATGTGTTTCTTTTTTATAAACTACATTGCAATATTGTAATAATAAATTATTTATAAACTAACTTTATATACATGAACAAAATTAGAAAAGCAGTTATTCCTGCAGCAGGCTTAGGTACAAGATTTCTACCTCAAACAAAAGCATCTCCCAAAGAAATGATGCCTGTGATTGATAAACCAATTATTCAGTATGTGGTAGAAGAAATAGTGTCTTCGGGAATAGAAGATATAGTTATTGTGACTGGGGCCAATAAGCGAGCAATTGAAGATCATTTTGATGCTCCTTCACAAGAGCTTGTAAACTTGCTAATTAGTAGTCACAAATTTGACCATCTTGACAATGTAACTCGAATTGCAGAGCTTGCAAACTTCATATACATAAGGCAAAAGGGGAAATATGGAAATGGCACTCCAGTTTTGAATGCTGAACATGTCATTGGGAACGAACCTTTTGCAGTTCTTTGGGGAGATGAATTCATCTATTCAAAACCACCTAGGCTTGCTCAAATGATAAATGTATATGAAAAATACGGAGGCATTATCATCTCTGGAGTTGAAATTCTTGAGAAAGAAAACCTAAGAAAGTATGGAATTGCTGAAGTAAGAAACTTAGAAAGCAATATTTATGAAATACTAAACATAATCGAGAAACCAGATCCTAATTTGGCACCATCAAATATCGCTACTCATGGTGCATATATACTACCTCCAGAGATTTTTGAGGCACTAAGAGATATCGCACCAGGCAAAGGTGATGAGGTTTGGCTGGTTGATGCAATAAACTTACTCCACAAAAAAGGTGTGCCTTTGTATACTGTAGTTATTGAAAATGGGAAATACTTTGATACAGGCGATAAATTTGAATACCTAAAGACTATCACCGAATTTGGACTTAATAACCCTGAATTCGGTGATATGTATAGAGAATTCTTAAGTAAACTAATCGAGAATTTCTAATCATAAGACTCAATTATTCTATAGATTTTCATGGTTAAGACTGTTCACTCTGTTTCTTGCCCTTCTAATTCTCGATTTTGTTTCAGACATTCTGGCATGTTTCAATATATCAAGACTCGGAGCAAGTCTGTTTTTGCTTGTCAAGATTTCGACTATATCACCTGTTTTCAATGTATAATCTGCAGAAACTATCTTTCCATTCACCTTAGCCCCTGCATAACTGTCCCCAACCTCTGTATGAACTTCATAGGCAAAGTCAATTGGGACAGAACCTTCACTAAGGACTTTTACATTGTATTCTGGTGTAAATACAAAAACTTTTCCCTTAAATACATTTTCTTTATAGCTACTAGAATCAGTCTCCGTTTTTTGTATAACGGTATAGTCTTGTAAGCTGCGAACCCAAGAATAATCTTTACCTCCGTTTTTATAAGCTATGTGAGAAGCAGGTCCATATTCATTGTAATCATGCATTTCGTAAGTCTTGATTTGAATCTCAACTTGTAAATCCTCCTTTGGTAGAACAACCGTATGCAGTGATTTGTATCCGCTCTTCTTAGGCTTGGCTATATAATCATCATACTCCTCTACCTTCAGTTTAAATTTAGCAGAAATGAGCGATAATACCTCGTAACACATCTCGACATTATGAACAAGTATCCTATAAGCAAATATATCAGGAACCAATTCAAATTGATTTTGCACTTGTTTGTCTCCTGCTTTTCTTGCCACCTTGTCATAGAAACTTCCTATAGACTTAACCCTGAAGTCTACTTTGAAACCCTCAAGTTTATATTCATTTAGTAATTCGACTATGTCAGTCTGTAAGTTTTTCGCATCAGTTAAGTGCTTTTCTACATACATATCATATTCACCTTGTACCTTCAGGTAATTTTCCTTGTCTAAGATGTTGAAACAAATATCTTGATATTCTCTTTTTATCAAAAACAGACCTAAGTATTCAGATATCGGTTCCCACAAAGCTTTGACATTTTCAGCAGATTTTATTTTCTTTTCTTCACTATAAGTACTCATATTTGATAAGTTATGAAGTTTGTCACATAATTTGATAATAATTATGCGAATATCATCAACCGACTTCAATATCATCTTTTGAAAATTCTCAAGATCGTCATACTTTGTACGATCTTCAAGATTGTGCACATTTGTCAAACCGTCAACAATATAGGCTATCTCTATACCAAATTCCAATTCAAGCTCATCTAGCAAAACGCCACAATCTTCAACAGTGTCATGAAGTAACCCAGCTATAACTGAAGTGGTATCCATACCCAATTCTACCAAGTACTTTGAGACAGTAAGTAAATGAGATACATAGGGAGTACCATCCATTCTAGTTTGGCCGAAGTGCTTCTCAGCAGCAAAAAGATAGGCTTTCTGTATTGCAGATAAGTCATATTCTAAACCTGAGGATTGAATCAAAGATTCTAATTCAGAAAAATGAAAAATAGTAGAGGTATCTAACTTTATCTTTATTTCGTTTTTCATAACTGTAACTGAGATAATTTCTGTAAGAACTGGGCGTACATGGACTCGAACCATGGACTTCGGCTTTATAAGAACCGCGTTCTAACCGACTGAACTATACGCCCTGTTTGAGTATTATAATAAAACATTGAGAGTTTATCAATATTTTATTACGAAGATTTATCTGTCGACAATTTTGTCAACAATCCGATCAAATGTGTTTTTTATTTTAGTTGAAAACTTACTATTGAATGCCTCTTCAAGTCGAATAATTTTGTTTCTTGCTTTCTCAAGCTCTAAATTAAAGTTTTGAATTTGTTGATCAAGTTCTCTTATTTCATTCGATTTATCAGCTACCAATTCTTCCCAACCTTTGTTTGTGTTTTCTAAATCTACTTGTTTCAGTTGCATATCCTCCATTTCCTTTTTTAGCCGTTCATTTTCAATTCTACTATTTATGATTTCATTTCTTGCATTCAATACTTCAAGATGCTCGCTATCAGAAAGCATTTTTTTTACTATTTCAATTTCTGGTAACTTTGACTGGAGCAATGTAGAGAGATCAGATTCAGAAGGTATCCTGCCAAATATAAGTTTGTACCAACTGATAATTTTGTCTTTCTTTTTGGAAACATCTTCTTGCAACTTTTGTTGACTTGAAGCTTGATTTGCTGATACTTGAGGTGGGGATGGTTGATAACGTTGATAACCAGAGAAGTTATCCAGATTATTCAAGTTTTGGGACTGAGGAACATAGTACGGTGGAGCAGGTTGGGGATTGAAGTTACCTAATGGAGGAAAAGAGTTTTGGTTATAATTTGGATACAATTTATATTAAATCGGCAGTTTAGTAGTATTTTACTACATTTTTCCTTTTTTACAAGCCTAGTATCAGTTAGAAGTTATCAGTAAAACGAAGTTTCGATTAGACTACACCCTTTCGTATCTCAAACATCCTTTTCAGCTCTTTTATTGTTGTTACTTGTTCAAAACTCTTGTCTCTATTCCAATTTTTGATCCTTGGAAATCTAAGAGAGTATTTCGCACTATGCAGTTCTGAGGCAGTTATTTCATCAGCTTCTATTTCGACAACTATTTTGGGTTCTACTGTTACAAGACCATCTTGTAAACTCATAGCAATTTCAGAATTTTCTTGATTGTATTGCTTGGCTGAAACAAGTGCGTCTAGTTCTACTAGATACATTCTCAATTGCTCGTCACTAAATCCAGTTCCGACTTTACATACCGTATAGAACTTTTGGGTATCTTTGTCATAAGTTCCACATAAAATACCTCCAATTCCTATGCCTGCTCTTTTGCCCTTGCCTAAATAGTATCCCAATACCAACAAGTCCGTAGAGTCGTTTAAATTTGAATCTGCAGATCTTTTTAACTTCACCCAATCAAAGTTTCTAGTGCCCGGATCATAGGGCGTGGATAACTTTTTGGCAATAACTCCTTCTTGTCCCTCTATCCGAACGTATCGGTCAAATAGTTGTCGTAAACTTTCTGTCTCAGAGACTTTGTCCGTTTGTGTAAGTAGAATACTTGCTGTCCAAGAATAACTTCTTAATTTTAAGAGCCTTTCTTCTATTGGACTTGCGGTCATATCTACCCCATTTTCAAAAAGAACATCAAAAACATTATATACCACCGGGATTTCCGAAGTTCTCTCTTCATTACTGGATTTACGTCTTCGCTTTGAAGTATCTTGAAATGGCAGTGGCTTACCGGAGACTTGATCATAACCTACAACTTCTCCATCAAAGATTGCCGATTCCAAGCCATTTAGTTTTGCGAAACTTTTCAATGCATCTACCAGATCTGGATACGCAGCAGTATTATTCTCCATGTTTCTTGAGTAAAATTCTACTCTATCAACATTGAAGTGAGCTTGTATTCTCAAACCGTCAAACTTTGGTTGCACAAAACAGACCTTCATTCTCTCTATTACTTCTAGCTCATCCTTAACCCTTTCTACGAGCTTTGAAGCTACAGGAGTAAATAGTTTTACTTTCAGTAACGATAAATTAGCTTTTATTTCCTCTAATGACAACTCCGATTTCCAGTCATATGTGAGAGCTGCGATCTCTGCAATATCAGACCTGACACCTACTGCTTTCTCGATAGATTCAGAGCAATTTTTATCACCTACCAGGTAAATAGAAATGGCATCAATTATCCCCTTTTCCGAAAGCCCTAGTCGCATACTCCCTAAAATTATCCTCGTAATCCATTTTCGGCTAACATTATCTTCTCTTAATAGCATCCGAAGAAGCATTTTTGCCTTTCTCTCATTTGAACCCGGCCCAGTTATACTCGCAAAAGTATATAACTCTTCAAACATGGATTGTAAATCCGTTCCTTGCCCCAAATTTTCACCATATATACTTCCAGTCTCTCTTGAAGTTTCTATAGCTGAGCCTATATCACCAACATCTTTATACTTTTCTTCGATATCTAAATAAATATGCTGTAAAGTTTTAAGTAGTTGCTTTTGCGCAAAGTTGAACTCCAATGAACTATATTTTGGCGAAATTCTTCCTGTAGTCATTGTAACAGCCATATAAACTTCTTCTTTTGAACTACAAAGACCAATCAACCTCGAATACTCTGTAGATATCAAAGTTCTAGAAGACATTCCTTCTAGTTTAGATAGCTTTTGTGCAAAAACAGAAAACTTCATTATGAAAATAGTATATCAAACTTTTTGTTCAACAGCTAGAAGTTTATGTCCAATGTTATATTTGCAACTGATTGTGAAACGTAGTTTCACAGTGTTGCCTAACCGTAACGCCACTTCAAACTTGGTTAATACATCAGTCAATCAAAACTTGTCGTCAACCTTGCAAATTTGGTCAAATTAAAGTACAATACTTACCATATTAATTTGTACAGCTAGCTTTTTGAAATTCTTAAAAGCTTAATTTTATATAACCTAATGCCTTACAACATAACCTATCTACTTTACACACTTCCAGGATTAGCTCTTGCATTACTAGCCAAATATTTTTTGTCAAGTTACTACAACACTTACTCAAAAGTTCCAACCCAAACTGGTTTGACTGGACTTGATGCAGGAAAAATAATTATTTCAAACGAAAATTTGCCAATTAGTTCAGAAGTTATACCTGGTGAACTGACAGATCATTATGATTCTCAAAGAAACATTGTTCGATTTAGCAGTGGCAATGCCGCATCCAGCATTGCTGGAATTGCAATAGTTGCTCATGAACTTGGTCACGCCTGCCAAGATCGTGACAAGTTCGGAATGATGAGTATAAGAACTGCGCTTGTTCCTGCTACAAATATCGGCAGTAATCTGGGCTTTTTTTTGATAATTTTGGGACTTGCACTGCAATTTTCAGGGCTTGCAACTTTAGGTCTGATTTTGTTTTCTTTGACCTTTATCTTCACGCTTGTTACATTGCCTGTAGAATTTAATGCATCAAAAAGAGGTATTGATATGATCAAGAAGTATAACTTGCTTACCCCAGACGAGATACCTGGAGCGAAAAAAGTTCTTATGGCAGCAGCTTTTACTTATGTCGCAGCAACCGTGACTTCTTTAGGTCAAGTGCTTTATTATGTAATGATGTTAAGTGGGAAAAGTAAAGATTAGCAGTAGTAATTACTTTTACTAAACTAAAAATATTGTTACTCATTTTGAGTATAATTTAGCCAAATTCTCAAACAACTTTGCAACAGTCAATGGTCCAATCCCTTTCGGAACAGGAGTTATAAATTTACAGAAATTTTGATTTGCAAGAGCGTCAAAATCAAATTTATTGTTAAATTCAAAATCTCCTTGTGGCGCACCACAGTCGATACAAACTTGATCTAAAGATAAACTCGCAATCTTGATGAGGTTCCTGACTCCAGTACCAGATACTATGATTTCACTCTCACGGATTTGGTCTTCCAAGTTGACAGTGAATCTGTTCAACACCTTCACTGTTGCACCCAAATCCAGTAACTTCATTGCCAGTGGCCTTCCCAATATTATGGAGTCATTTACTATACTCACAACCTTTCCTTTCAAAAAGTTCTGCTTTGAATTGCTTACCTCATAGGCCTCTTGTATCGCCTCAAGAATTGACTCTACAACAGCAGGGTAAACTACTGAGCTCAAAGAAACATTCATCCCGTCAACATCTTTTTCAGGAAGTATATAACTTACTAAACTTTTCAAGTTCAATTCTTTAGGTAATGGAGACTGAACCATAAATCCAGTTACCGAGGGATCTTCGTTGAGTTCGTTTATCTTAGCTAGAAGGATACTTTCACTTATGTTCGTTGGGTATCTATAAAGCTCAAATGCAACTTGCAGAGTTTTTGCCGCACTTTGTTTGAGTTCAATATATTTGCTAGATGGTAGATCATCACCCACTTGCAAAATTACCAGTTTCGAGCCAAGAAGAGTTTGACTTATCACATCATATACTCTTTGAGCATGCTTTTTCCCATCAAAAATATTCATCTTTTTGAATTTAGTTTCGCTAATATATGCTTCCGAAGCATGAGCCCTTCAAACTTTCCTAAATACTGAGTAAACTCAAAACCTAGCTCTTTTGTAAACACCTCTTTTAGAGTATCATCATTTGTAATTAAATATGTTATTTTATTCTGCATATCTATGATATTCACAAAGCCCATACTTAAATCATTTTTTCTATTATATTCAGCTAAAATTTGCAAAATGTCAGCTTTGCTATTCAAAATTTCATCTCCCATCACCTCTACTTGCAAAGCTGACAACCTGAAATATCTCAAGTCTTCTATTTTTCCATTATCAAAAAGAACAGTTTTTAAATTTCTAAGCGCATACTCAGTTTTAAACTCAAACATTTGCCTGATAAATTCTAAGTCAAATTCGTATGTGGACTTAATGTAATTCAAGATTGCGACATCCCGATCCGTCAATATCTCACTAGATAAGTTTTGCGTATGCGAATAAATAGCTGCCAGTATTAGCTTTGAGGTTTTTTCCTTTGGGACTCTCGACATTGCCAAAAACTTTTCGACTACGAGAGTTACTGCTACTCCCACATTTTCATTTTGAATTTTTGCATTTGGAAATCTTTTGGCCAGTATATTTACCGACTCCAAAAATCGATGATCAATAACTTCTATAACTTGAGTAGGCACAAAATCTGTTCTAAGCCCTACAGTACTTGAAGCATCAACCAATATAACTTCATCCCATTTCAAATAAGCAGTTTCTTCTTTCGTCTTCAAAAAGTCTACTACAAACCTTGCTTCAGGTTGAGATTGATATATTTCTCCTGTGAAGTAAGTATTGGATGGGTTAAGCTCTTGCAAAAGTTCTTTATAAGCGACCATTGATGATACTCCATCAAGATCTGGCATGTTCTTTGCTGTAATCAAAATTTTTGACATTGCTTAAATACTAAGTTCTTAGCTTACAAAATACCTCTAGCTTGAACTTAGACGCGTTGATACCATTATATCACTAGATATTGTCTTGCCTAGCTACAACAATCAACCTTTTTGTATTATTGCCTGGAGGAGAACATGTCATTAGGGTCAAAACATTATCAACGGTATTCTCAAGAACACTTACATCAGTTGGCGAGACCTCTTTGACCTTGAAAATTGTATATGAGTAATTTACACCATCTCTTTCGATAAATATCTTCTCGCCAATTTTCACTCTAAACAACTTTGTAAACGCAACATAAGGATTTTTGGGATCATCAAAATATGCAGATTCTTGGATTGAATGCCCATAGACAAAAGTATTCCCTGGCATACCAGGAACTGGGGTACCTTTGAAGTGTGCTAAATTATGCTGCAGTATAGGGTTGTAAACATTTTCACTTGCAGAGTCAACATTTGCTTGAATTGGCAATGAAACCAAATTTACTGAAGGAATGCTAAGTTTGAATGTACCTACATATGTTTCAGATATAGTATCTTCTGACTTACCCAAAACTTTATTCGAAACTTCTGCAGATTCAATAACACTAGAAAAATATCCTTTTTGAACCGAACTTATAAGCTCTGCTTTCTTTATATAATAATCCTCTGGAACTACCGAGAGTATCTCTTGATCGTATTTATTATAAGCACTATCGAGTTTATACTTTATATTTGGATAGATTTGATATGTAAGCAAACCAACTCCAGTTAGAAAAAGAAATGTGGGAACGATCTTACGGAAGACATTTGAATATATTATTCTATCAATTGAATCATCAATATCAAAACTTTCCTTTTTTGGGGCTTTTTTGATTTTTGGTTCTGCTTTTTTGTATGACTTTGTATAGAGGGGCAATATTGTCAGATAAAATCTATTTTCTCTAAAAAATTAACTTACCTATTTTATAAAATCCGAAAGCTGTCAGCAAGTGCCAAAGTGTATGACCATTCAAAAACGGCAGATTCGAAAAACATAAAATTGAACTATCAAGGAGCCAACAAATAAACGCGATTAGAAAAATCAATACAATCACTATTGATTTTTGTTTGTAGGTTTTAATAAGTAAAAATATTGTTGGGATTATAAAAGACATTACTAAAAACCTCCCGCTATCTGGGATAATGAAATTCTTTAAGAATGCTAACACGGCCAATAACATCGAGATTACAGTGCTTGACTTTGTACTAAACTTCAAGAGTTTGAAAAAAACATAAGAAACTATTAGATGTATCGCTGTCAAATCCAATATCTGATAACCCCTTATAAATACTGAATGGTAGAGAAAAGACGAAATTCCAACCCAAGTTAAAAGTAAAGAGTAAGTTCTATCTTTTTTATTTAACAAAGCTAAAAATACTGCAAAAATCACATAACCAATATTTGAAAACGAGTTCCAAATCTCAACTGGAAAACTAAGGTTCTGTTTTTCGCAAAACCCTCCAAACATTGCTTTTTGAGATAATTTATTAAAAATTGAATTAAACATTTTATTTTAAATATTGATTTATAAAATTGACATGTTCTGCCCAAGTCTTTGAATAATGCAGAATTCCTTTTTTATCAGCTAAAAAGTAGAAATAATCAGTATCTGTTGCATTTAAAACATTTTGAAAAGTTGAGATTGAAACATTTGATATTGGAGTTGGCGGTAGACCAACTTTGGTATATGAATTGTAAGGGTAATCTTTTGTTAAATCAGTTTGTGTAAGCTCATAAGTCCAACTTTTGAAGTGATAGTGATTTATAGTGTCACACTGAAGTGGATAACTTTGGTTTAGCCTATTGAGTAGTACCCCTGCAATTAGCTTATCATCCTCAACCTTATGGCTGGATTCTCGAGTCACAACTGAAGTTAGTTTCAATATATCATAAAAGTTCAAATCTAACCCTTGTATGTTTGTGCTTGAGCTATAGAGTGAATCAAACCTGCTTGCGAAGTTAGCAAGAATTTTTTGGAGTACTTCTGAACTTGTCGTATTTGCATTGAAGTAGTAAGTATCAGGGTACAAAAAACCCTCCAAGGTTTTGCCGGAAGGTAATGATTTTTGAATTAAAGTTGGTAAAGTTGCGTCATCTGGATTTTCAATAAGCTTTCTAAACTCTTCTTTGTTGAATTTCCTTGCAATTTCATCAAAACAGTCTTCTTCTTCTGTTTCACATGTTTGAGCTACGATTTGATTTGTAACTTGATCAACTACTTCGTCATACCTAAAACCTTCTGAGATTTTTATTGTAATTTCCATATTTACAGGTTTAGATAACTGACCTACGACTTCTTCAATACTTAGGTTTTTCGCAATTCGGAAAATACCTGCTTTGAAGGTTGGGTATTTTTTGTAAAGTTTTGTATATAGCTCAAACTTATACTTATCTTGAACTAAGTCACTTTCTTCCAAGTCTCTGGCAATGTTTGATAATGACTCTCCTTCTGTTACTTTGAATGTTATAATATCTGTTGATTCGGAGTTTACTTTCTTGAAAGAATTCATTGTTGAATATACTGTGCCAATTGCAAGAACTATTAACGTAATTAGTAATGTCAGGAATTTTTTCATAATTTATTTTATTAACTTTAGATAAATATGATCAGAACTATCTTTTTTGGTACACCATTATTTTCAAAAAATATTCTAACATATCTACTCGAACAAAGGGAGATTGAGATTGCTTCAATTGTTACCAAGTTACCTAAAGGAAAACCAGACAAAAAGAATAATGCTGTATATGACTTTGCGAAATTGTCTCAAATTCCATATCTCACTCCATATAAGTTTAATAATGAATTTGAAGATAAATTGAGACAGATCGACCCAGATCTAATAATTGTTGCATCGTACGGGAAGATTCTTCCCAAATGGATTATTGACTATCCAAAACTCGGAAGCCTAAATGTTCATGGAAGTTTACTTCCTACATTGCGAGGAGCAACTCCGATTGAATCTGCTATATTATCTGGATTACAAAAAACTGGATTAACACTTCAAAAAATGTCTGTTGAACTTGATGAAGGTGATATTATAGGTCAAGTTGAATTAGCCGAAAGTCTAGATAATATCAACGCAACTGAGCTATATGCGAAATTGTCAAACCTATCAATTCATTTGCTCGACGAGTTTTTGCTTAGCTACTTAAATGGCGAAGTAACTCCGTTCAAACAGGCTAACTTAACTGATATTCAGCCTACATATTGTTATACTAGCGACTTTAGCTTTGAGAAAGCCGAGTTACATTTTGATTATAAGATAGAGTTAGACAGGAAAATTCGAGCATTTTCTGAAATTGGGACATGGGTCAAAAATATTGAGATTGTAGATGTTCAAAGTGGAGAAAAAACTTTTTTAACTAACTTAGTCAAAATAAATAGTTGCAAATCCGACTCCACTCAACTTAGTTTATTATGCATCACAAATGAAAAGTTAGAAGAAAAGCTTAAACTATCAATCATAAAGGATCGTCTTTTTTTATCTTGCAGAGATGGTGTTTTAGAAGTTTTGGAAATTACGCCGGAGGGAAAACCAAAGCAAAAAGCAAAAGATTTCATAAATGGCGTTTGGAACAGACTTAGATAATTATTTACTAAATGTTATAAGTTTGTGTCCAATGTAGTTCCAAATAAGACCCAAAATTATAACTATCGGTGTTACGAAGTAAGGAGATACGCCAAATTTCTCTATAAACACAGTAGTTAAGCTCAAGTTGAAAAATAGTCCAGTCAATGAAACAAGAAAAAACTTTGGAATTCTTTTTTTATGATTAGTTTCTACATTATCAAATACATACTTGTCATTCCAGTAATAGTTTACCAGTGCTGAAATAGTGTAACCCCAAAATGCACTTAAGTGATATGGTCTAGCGATCATTACAAATTCGAGTAACTTTCCAATTACAAAATCTTGTGCTTGAAACCTAGTCATCAAGAACTGATGACCAGCCATTATACCCCAATTAATTATTGCAGTAATACCACCTACTATCAAGTACAGTATCAGTTTAATGTTTTTGAAAAAAAAACTGTTGCCTTCTCTTGCAGGACAACCTTGCTTCACTTTTTGCAGTAGTTTCTTAATTTGAACTAATTTGTCTTTGCTCATGTCAATGTACTATATTATTTCAATATTCAGCCTCTAGCTAAGATGGATAATATAATTGGCTCAACGATTGAATCTCAATAACCAAATTAGTTTTGAAAGTCAGCAAACTTAACTCCTAAATATTGCAGGAGTATCAAAATCATCCATATTTGTATTTGGATCTATATCTTCTTGCTTTTTTGCAAATGGAAACCTCATAAATCCTGCTTTAGGTTCATTTTTTTGCGTTTGAGGATCAATACTTTCTTGCTTCACATAATTTACATAATTTGGATACTCCGCTTTCTCCTCATTATCAACTTCATCAAATTCTATAGTGTCATCAACCAGCGCATTTTCTCGATAATCCCCTAAGTTATATTCATCAGCTTTATCTTTTTGACTTTCGTTAATATTGTAGCTAGGAATTGAAAATGTTGGTGTATAGAAATCCTGACTTGTAGTATGAGCCTTGCTCATATCAGCAAGATCAGTGCGGTCTTGATAATCACCATATTGATTTACATCTTCTCTAAACCCTGTAGCAATAACTGTTATTGAAACTGTACCTTTCATATTCGGATCGATTGTTGCACCAAATATAATATTCGCCTCTGGATCAACTACTTGATGTATAAGCTTTGCAGCATCATCAATTTCTGTCATTGTCAAATCATCTGGACCACCAGAAATATTGAACAGCACCCCAGTTGCTCCATCTATAGTCACATCAAGCAACGGTGAGTTTACTGCCATTTTGGCAGCCTCAATTGCCCTATCATCACCTTGAGCTGTACCAATTCCCATAAGTGCAGTTCCTGCATTTGTCATTACGGTCTTAACATCAGCAAAATCGACATTGATAAGACCTGGAGAAACTACAAGCGAAGCTATTGACTTGACAGCTTGGCCCAAAACATCATCAACCTTCCTCATTGCTTCAAAAAAACTTACATTTTTATCTACAATATCTAGTAATCTCTGATTTGGAATAACAATTAATGTGTCAACAGCTCCTACCATTTCTTGGATACCCTCTAAGGCATTAACCATCCTTCTTTTGCCTTCGAATTCAAATGGTTTTGTTACCACCCCAACTGTCAATGCTCCTGCCTCTTTTGCAATTTTAGCAATAATTGGTGCAGCACCTGTGCCAGTTCCACCACCCATACCAGCTGTAACAAAGACCATGTCAGCTCCTGCAACCATCTCTTGAATTGCGCTTGTAGATTCTTCTGCCGCCTTTCTTCCCACGCTAGCATTTCCGCCAGCACCAAGCCCTCTAGTCGTTTCTGGTCCAAGTTGAAGCTTTACTTCTGCATTATTGTTTGCAAGTGCCTGTGCGTCTGTATTGGCTGACACAAATTCTACACCTTCAATCATGTAGTTCAAAACCATATTATTCACAGCATTGCCTCCTCCTCCTCCTACTCCCACTACTTTTATTTTTGCAAAGTTGTTGTTTGATGATTGTATTAACATTTATTTTTTATTTCGGCAGTTTGTGTATTTAATATTTTAACTAAAATTCCTTAATTTTCACTATTTCTCTTTTAATTATATTATCCTCTAGATCAAATTCAAAGCTGGCTTGTAACTTTTCAAAGTTTAAAACTAATGGTAACCATTTTTTGTCATCACCCCACATCTGATCATAGGGGATATTCTGAATATCATATAGTTTTGGCATCATTTCTTCTGATTCTGCAGGATCGTTGCTCCAACTATCAGAAAGAAAAACTTCACTAAATATTTGAAGCCCATTTTCGAATTTGAAACTTATCTCTGCATATTTGCTCAAATTTAGTATATCAATTCCAATTTCTTCCTTTGCTTCACGAATAGCGGCTTCTTCAAATGTTTCAGCTCCAGCAAGCTTGCCTCCAACACCATTCCACTTATTTACTCCGAATCCCCTTTTCTTCATTGCGAGCCAAACTTGTGTAATTGACCTCTGCTCATCTCGAATAATCGGAAAAAGTATTGTGGTTCTTTTGATCTCTTGCATAAAGTATTTAGTATCTCACAAACTTTTGGATCAACATCTTTTATACTTTCATTCCTCCGAAAATTCTTTTTACTTTATCAAATATTCCTCCTTTCATTTTTCATCTAAGTTTGCTCCACCCCATTCTAAAACATTGTATCCACTTCTATCAAACTTTGTAATGCTTTGTTCGGTTACTCTATACTTACTAGAAACAGACTTAATAACCATAAACAATCTATTAAAATTATCTGGTTTAGGACTAATCTCTATAGGAAGTATATCATCGTATTCTCCCTTTGTTGCGAAATGAACTAAAGTATTTTCATTTCCCTGCATTATTGGTGCCCAGTAAATTATAAATTCCGACTTTTCTTTATCGTTTAGTCCAAACTTACTTAAATTTTCTTCAAGAAAATTTACTACATTTTCTTTTTTAACAATAAATCCTTTAGTAAGGTCAAAGTTTAAACTTGCCTCAGTTTTTCCTTCCCAAAATAAATAATCATAACTTCTATCTCCAACATTTAATTCGCCTGTTGGTTTAGCTACTATATTCCAACCAAGATCATTATCATAAGCTGGATATTTGAATATATTTCCTTCAAAGTTTAGTTTGACATTTATTTCTTCAGTTTGAACCGGATAAAAGTAAAGTGCAGGTTTCTTAACAATAATATCGCTAGTATCTCCACAGATTCTTCTAAGTATCGGAATATTTTGTAAACTGCACTTAATGTTACCAGAATAATTATCGCGGTTTTCATAAATAGCAATAGAATCTATAACGATTAACACTAGAAGTATTGCAAATATTACTCCCAAAATTATAAATATTACTTTTTTCGTGTTTAATTTCATTTTATTTTAATTTTTATACTTTCATTCCTCCGAAAATTCTTTTTACTTTATCAAATATCCCTCCTTTCAAATTATCCTCAACTGAACCATTGCCCCTCAATGTATTCCCTGTTTTCAACTGTGGTTCATTATCCATTCCATAAACAGCAGCATGCATTATCAAACCTTGAAGTGCAGAAAACTGAGGGTTTTCTACTTCTTCTATCATCCCGCCTAAACCTTTTGGATATGCAACTCGCGCTGGGATTCCAAACACAGACTGTGCAATTTGTGCAATGCCGGGTATCATAGCTGATCCTCCTGTAATTACAACACCTGCTGGCATTCTCGGATTGAAACCTGCTTGTTCAATTTGATCTTTGCACATTCCAAAGATTTCTTTGAGTCTTGCTTCTATGATTCTTTCAATCATTTTTTTCGAAACCATTTGCAAGTTACCTATGTTGAGAATTGAGATATCCAACATGTCCTTTTCTTCTTCAATACTAATTTGCTCATCTTCCTTTTTGTCTTTTTTTGGTGACATCAACCTTTGGTAAGCTGTTGCATCATCGGAACCTTTCAATTTTGTTTTAAGGTTATAATCTATTACTTTATTAAGATTTATTTTTAATTTCTCAGCATCCTCAAGAGTAGTCCTTAGAACTATAGCCATATCCGAAGTTAAGTTCATTCCACCATACTCCAACGAACCTGAGTATGTAATTGCATCTTCAATAAAAGAACAAATTGATGTAGTTCCGCCACCAATATCTAAAAGAGTTACACCTAACTGTTTCTCTGTTTCAGATAGTGTAGATATAGTTGAAGCCCAACCTGTAAAAACTATATCAGTAACATTCAAACCTAATGCCTCTACGCATTTGACTAAATTTTGTAGTGAATTCGATACTGCAGAGACTATATGAGCATCTACTTCCAACCTAGAACCACTCATACCTATCGGATCTTTTATACCTGGTTGTGTGTCAATTATAAATTCTCTTGGGACAACATGAATTATTTCTCTAGATGATGGGATAGATATTGTTCTTGCTGATTCAATTGCCCTTAGTACATCATTTTGCGAAATTTCATTTGGATCTGCCGTTGCAACAACTCCCTTATTGTTTGTTGAAGTCAGATGTTTACCATTAACGGTTATATAAACTGAATTAACTCTAACACCTGCCATTCTTTCTGCAGCCTCAACTACCATAGAAATTGCTTTTGTTGCTTGATCTATATTTACTACTACACCTTTTTTTATACCCATACTTGGTTGACTGGCAACGCCTATTACCTTTGGTTCTTCACCGTCTTTTACAGAAGATACTATACAAGCTATCTTTGTTGAGCCAATATCAATTCCTGCAATAATTTTTTTCATATTATTTATATAGAATAAATTAAGAAATCACATATTTGAAGTAATCCTTACGCAATTTTTATCAAAAAAAGATGTTCCTGTCAAGTTTCAAATTTGAACGGGCCAAACTTAGAGCTGTTTTTGTATACCTACCTTATTAACTGCTTATTTAAGGATTTTCCAAAATGGATTAGCAGTGTTTATAATTTATTTAAAGGGAAACTTTTCAAATTCAATTTAAATAAGTGTTAATATACTTTTTATACACACCTTTGTTTTCTACTTCATAAAACATGTTTTTCTCTATTGGTGATACATAAGATAATGTTGAATATGCATCAGCAAATGTAGTCAAAAGGCTGAGGTTACAAGTATCTTTATAAGATGCATAAACCAAAATTTGATCAAAACTTCCTGTAGGGTTTGCATCTTTGGGATTTAGTAAGTGATGGAAATTTCCTACTTGCCTAGCAGCTTTACCTGATACGCAAACTACATCCCCTGATAACATTGCAATTGCATCTGAAGTTCCATATATAGATGTCGTCCAATTTCTTTCTTCAATCTGTCCACAGCACCTTATATCACCTCCTATATCTATCACAAAGTTTTCAAGTGGTTCAAGTATATGATACATCCTATCTATTGCATATCCCTTGCCACAACCTCCAAATTCAATCCTTTGGTCTTGCGCAAGTATTATTTCAAACTGCAAGTTGTGTTGGTCATTTGGACCTAGCAATTTTTTCCTAAAAGTTTTTGTACTAAATTGATCTGCTTCAATTTTCTTTTGAACTTCATCGTTTGATACTTTATCTACAAAATCAATTAAACTTTTAAACTCATAATCTAAAAGGTTTTTGAGATCATTTTTCACTTGACCTTGAAATTCATCTATTGAAAACTTGAACTTCTCTATACCATTTTGGATTACTTTAAATTTCGTATCTTTTATACTTGGCCTACTTGCTTTCAGTTTTTCTATACTTTTTTTCAGTTCAATTTCATTATTCAGCTTCTCAAAATGATATCCAGGGCCATATCCATAGGCTTCCAAGAAATCTATAATTGTTGGATCAAAGTAATCCTCTGACTTGCTGGCGAAAAAAAACAAAAACAGTGCTATTTGAAAAAATTCTTTTGTGACTACTGTAAATTTCCTGTTATTGAAGCTTGATAAGTATGAATCTTTTTGAAATCTAGTATAGAGTTTTTCTATCCTTTGAATTTCTTGGATTGCTTTGCTAAAGTAATCTTTCACAGTAAGTTCGTCTTTGTCTGTCCAAGCAATAACTTTTACTTGGGTATTCATACTAGTAGATTGGAAAGTAAATTTTTGGTACATACTTAACTGAGCTCAACCTTAATTTCAATCTCAATCTTTTGAAATAGTTTTTTCAAAAATTTGTAAGTTTTTGTACTTAAAGAAGTTTAAAAATATTGATAGTAGAATGACAATTGTTGAAACAATTATAATAGTTGTTGAAACAAACCTTGATTCAATTGCACTATTTGGAAGTCCGCTTTGACTTGACATACTAGATAAACTTACTTGAGTACTTGATTTACTCGATACTGAAGATGTTTGTACATTTTGAGAAGTCAAGGTTGAAGTTTTCGTACTTGAAGTAAAGTAATTCTGAGCAAAGGTAGGTCTAGCTACAACATCGATCGTTGTTTGATTTTGAGCAATTAAGGGCATTACTAATTTCTTTACCAATATTGTTTAGTCAATCACAAAACTATTGGTTAATTTAAATTTATTGATGTAGGTTATCAATTTTTATAAAATAATGCAAGTAAACAATTTTTGTTTCGTTTTTTTAATTTATATATTTTCAAGTTTATTACTTTTTGCATTTAGTGTATAAATGTATAGCTATTTATAATCTATAAATAATCTGTTTGTAAATATTTTAGCTAGAATTATAATTCTAAATTTTTAGAATACAAGCATTACTGCTTCAAGTAAATTTAAAGTTTACATGACGTTTGTTTTACCTTTATATGATATAGTTAATATGAAAAAATATATATTTCTAACAACATTGTTGTTCTGTTTGTTTGTAACGCCTGCATGGGGTCTTACTTCACAAACCTCGGCAGAAGAGCTTGTCTCTACAACTAATAGTTCAATTGTTTCAGCGAGTTCAGTAACTGAAGACCCATTGATGAATTCAAGTTCAACAAGTATTAACCAGGGAAATTTTGTAATCAAAGATAGTACTGGAAATAGTTTTTCTCTAAAAATAAAACCAGGAATTCAAGATATTTTTTCTTTGAAAGTACCTATTGAACTAAATATTGAATCTTTCATTGATACTGACAGGTTTGAATTGAGCTATATCATTTCTCCCGATAAAAGTAGTGTTGAATTGTCTATTCCAAATAATGTTGTTGGTAAATTGAAGATTGGTGATAAAAAATCTTTTGTACTATATGTATATCCCAAGAAGTCAGGTTCAACAACTATATACATATATGGTCAAGCTTGGCAAAATGATTTGACTTTAACAGATGTAACTTCAATTACTATTAACTTTGACAAGGATTTGCAAGTTACACCTCAAAGTGATGAATTTAAGAAAAATTATCAAACTTGGGAAAGAATTAAATTCGGTTTGAAGTTCTTTGGGTTCATAATTTTGATTTTTTTGTTTATCTTTCTATTCAAAAAGTTTGCACTTTGGTGGAGGAGAGATTAACAAACCTTTCAGTTACAATATTTAATTTATCTAATATGAATATTTTTGTAAATACGAAAACTCAAATTACTAAAAGTATGATTAAGTTGACACAAGACCTCGTTGACCTAAATCACAAAGTTTTTTGGGCAAAAAATGACAAAGAGAAGTTTGATTTTGAACTTACCCAAGTAGATTTCTCAGTTGATAATTTAATATCTATGGGTAACATTGACAGTGGTCAAGCTGGTAGTTCAAGTACATCCGTTTCTTTAGAGTCTGATTTTGCTAATGGGTTGACTAATAATGTTTCTATTCCACCAATTGTTCAGAATAACTTGGAAAGTAAAAGTCAGGTTTTATCTGTTGATGACTTAATCTTGTTAACTTTTCAACCAAAGGACTTTGGCTTTGAACAATTTGATCCTAAGAAATTATAGAATTTCTTTATTGTGAAATTTCTTCTTTATAAAAGTTTATGTTTACTTTCCTTTCTTTCTCTTTTTGAATATTATTTCATAATTAACTTTCTTAGCTTTTATACACCAACTTAAAATTACATCCACAATGTAATTGACATATAAACTTCTTATTCTTTGAAAACTACCTTATATATACTTAACAAAATCTAGATATACTAATAATAAACTTTTGTCTACAAACTTTTCTATAACTTTTGTTTTTGAGAAATGTAGATGTTAAAATAGGTCAAAGTAATTTACTGTTTCATAATTATTGACTTATGCACATATATACAGTCTCTAATAAAAATACTTATCTTATTTAATTAATTTACATTATATTAATTTAACAAATCAAAGTGTCTAAACTCAAATTTTCATCATCAAAATTAACCAAGATACTAGTATCTATCTCAAAGTTCTCATCTACAAAGATGATAGACTCTTCACTTGGAAAACTCATTTTTTCATTTGAAGAAAGTAAATTGCAAATAAAAGCAACAGATCTTGAAAAATCAATTATTTATACTTTTTCAGAAATTGATAACTTAGAAAGTTTTGATAGTTTTGCAATTGGAACAAAAGATTTTCTAGGTTTTCTAAGCTCACTGCCAGAAGTTGATGTTGAGTTGAACTTTGGCAAAAATAAATTAGAGATGAAAACAAACTTTGCAAGTGGAGACTTTAGTATTTCTGAGTCAAACGAATTTCCAAGCTTTGACAAAAGTTTCCAAGATAACTTTATGACACTAAGTAGGCAAGAAGTTCAAAATATTGTTGATAAACTATTGAGTTCAATATCACAAGATCCTTCAAGACCAGCACTAGAGGGCATTTACTTTGATTTTCTAAATAGTGATAATAAAGAAAATGTGCATCTTGTTTCAGTAGATGGTTTTAGATTAGCCAAATTAGAAGTTTCTACAATGTCAAAATTGAAAAAGCCATTTATATTAAACGCATCAATATTTCAATCGTTACTTGATTTTGATTTTGACCAAGTAAAACTATACCCAATAGATGATAAAGAAGGAAATTTAAGTCAAGTTGAGTTTAGAATTGTTGAAAAGAATGAGATATCTTGTTTTGCAAGAATAATTGATGCAAATTTCCCAGATTACAAAAGTTTAATTCCAACAGAAGAAAGTTACAAATTTATTTTCAATAGAGATGAGATGTTGATGAATTTGAAAATTGTAAATAATGTGTCAAGAAATCTACTTGGTTATAAAACTATACTCTCACTAAGAGGAAAGAATTTAAAAATTTTTTCAACAGATATTGAGAAAGGTAAAATTGAAACAACAATGATCGTTGAAAACCAAGGACAAGAGGAACTAGATATTGCATTCAATCTAAAGTACTTGCAAGATGCTTTGAGATGTTTTTCAAAAGATGATATAATATTCCAAACAAAAAATGCCAATTCTCCAGCACTATTTTATGGGGAAGATAACTATCTTCATTTGATAATGACGATGAGAATTGATTAAAAGTATTAAGTTAATCTAATATGTACAAAGTCATTGAACAATTAAAAATATCAACTACTACTTTATTGTTGTTTGTATTCTTTCAAAAAGGATTGGTGGCAGCAAGTCTTGAAGTCAAAAATCCATTAGCGATTGATAGTATTCCTCAATTGATAGACAGGTTTTCGTCATTGATATTGCCAATGGTAGTCATATTTACATTTGTAAGTATAATTTTAACTGCTGGTTTTGGACTGTTATCATCGAATTATAGTCCAGAATCTAGAAAAAAGTTCTATTCGACAATAGGATTCAAAATAATATTATTAGGAGTAGCGTTATTTGGTAGTGTTTTGATAGCGTTGGTTCTTGCAGTCTTAGGTGTTCCTGCAAATTTGATTACATAATGAAAATGAAGAATCTTCTTGATATAAAATTTTACTTATTCAAACCAACAAAGGCATTTTTATTCTTAGCAATTACAATTTTTGCGTTTGTAGTTTTTTCTAGCAATTTAAACGCAGTTGATAAAGGGACATGTTTGAAAGACGATGGTTCATATATATCTTGGGCGGAATGTCTGAACTCAGACTCAAATAACATACAAACACAAATTAATTTGAAAAATAATATACTATTTACTGGGTTTGATAGCTTTTACAATGATTTTTGGAGGATTAAGTATGATGTCGCCTGTACTAGGTTTCAATGCAACAGTGCAACAGGAAGTTATGAAGCAGGTAACGAAGCATTTAACTTCACAGTACGAAGAATATTTGCAGATATAGCTTTTATAGTAGTTTCGGCAATAATAGTTATTCTGATTTTGAAGGTATTTTATGATATATTTATAGTTGGATTTGATGAAGAGAAGGGTATGGAAAACTTTATGAAGAGTAGCAAGTACAAGATTTCAGTATTACTTGGGTTGGGAATTTTTGTAATTGTTGCATCTGTCTTTACCAAGTTAGCAGATTTAGGTTACTTTTGGCAAGTTGGATTTAGACTTTGATCAATTCACATTAAATAACAGAAAATAAAATGGCACCGATAAATATTTTTAATAAACTCCTAGCATTAGCTTCAACAACTGACTTGGTTACTCAAATATTTGGAGATGCTAAGGCCACAACCTTGCTCTCGAAAATGTTGCCGGGGTATAGCTTGCTTTCAAACGATGCAAGTAGTTTAGTTATAGTAGCAGGTTTAGAGGTTGTGAAGATAATTATACTTGGACTTATACTTTTTCTATTTACTGCAAAGATTGTCAAGATATTGAATCTAGCTAGACAGTCAGACAATGAAAAGTCTCCAGAAAAGGCAAAAAAAGTTGTAAAATCACTTGTAACTATGATATTACTTATAGTATTATTTATTCCATTGATGAATTTAGCAATTTATGCTACAATTGGTAAAGGAATGAAAGTAAATGCATTTCAAGTTTGTGACAATGGTAATATGGCCATATATTATATTCGAAGGAACGAAACATTGCCGGCTGGGTGTGAAGGTGGTGGAGGATATACAATGTGTGAACGTTGTCAAAACGAATGTGCAAAGATTTTGACTGGATCACTAGCAGGAACTCCAGCAGCACAAGTAGAATACCAAGGCTGTTTGGATGCTTGCAATGAAACAGTTTGTAAATAAATAACAAAATTATTAAATGAAAAATTGCTAGAATCAAAACTGATTTCTAGGACAAAAATATATGTATAAAAGTATTTCAACAAAAGTAATGATGGTTGTGACCTTTGTCATGGCTTTATTTTCTCTTTCGGTACCTACAGTTTTTGCTGAGTCAACTCAAGCACAATCATGTTTGTTTCAAGGGATTCCTATTTTAGAAAGTATGTGTTCAAATAAATTAGGTGAAACGATTGTTACAAATCCAGGTGGTGCAGTGGAAACCACTTTCAATGTAGGAAAGACAGTTGCAACATGGGTAATCGTCATAATGTTTGCAGTAGCAGTTGTTTTGACAGTTTTGGGTATATTGTCAAACATGAGAAAATCTGACGATGAAAAAAGCAAAGAAGCAGCAATAAAGAGAACAAAGAATTTTGCAACAATGGCAGGTTTGTTATTTGGATTTGTTCTTGTAGGTGCAGTGGCACTTTATGCAATGAATATACAAAACGCAGATTTAGGTGAGAACCAAAATGTAAATGATTTTGTAAATTGTTTACTTGGAGGTGACGGTGAATGTAATATTTAAGCTGAGATAAATCAATTCTTTTTAAGAAGTCAATCAATTTAGATTGACTTCTTTTTTTTTTTGTTTTACACTTCTACATATGTTTCCAGCTTTGTCAGAAATACAAACAGTCATCAAGTATGCAATAGGTGCAATGATGACGCTGTCGATCTTTTTGTCAACGGTTCAGATTTCTTTGAGAGTTATTCAGTATCTTGTGAATACTGATTCTGTGAAGAATTATTCAGAATTACTTAGAGGAACTTTGTTTGCACCAATTATTAGGATAATTGTAACTTTTTTTGCTTGGCTTATAGTAAGCACATTTGCAATTATTGTAGGTATCAAAGATCCAGCAAACTGTTTTGACAAAAATACTAGTATAGTAAATGGAAAACAGATCAAGTTTGATTTCATTTTTCCTACAATTTGTAATTAATAATTTTATTTTATATTAAAATATGAAAAACTCACTAAATAAATCAATAGCCTTTGTGTTACTTGTCACCATAACAATACTTACTGGATTGATACTTTATAACTTACTAGGTCCAAGTCTTGATAACAGGACATCAGCGAAGGTAGATGATAATATTCAAAAAGTTATGGATGCATATAATTCGAAAAAGTCATCATATTATGCAAATTCAGAAAAAGAAAATGAATCTGAAATTCTTGAAACAGACTACAAAGCAGTTTGCTGGAATAATGTCTTAAGCGAAGAAGGAAAATTTTACTGGAAGAATGAATGCAGAGGACGAGTTTATGATGTAGCAAGTGCATGTTCAACAGCACAAAACAATAAACCAGAACTAACCTTGGGAGAAGCCTTTGGATATCTTTCTTGGATGGCTGACGAACTTCCATTAAATACTGCCTGTCAAGAATAAATTGAAAAATTAGAAATCTCTGGTATAATCTACTAAATATTTTTACCTTCAAGTGGATGTTTATCTGCCTTCTGCTTGATTGGCGTATAATTTCATGAAAACAACAAAAAGTACAACTCAAAAGGATACCATGTCAGTTATTGAAAAAATTAGACTACATGAGACTGATACTGGATCCCCTTCAGTCCAAATCGTTAAACTTTCCGAAAAGATCTCTAGCCTAGCAGAGCATTTAAAGGTCCATAAAAAGGACAATTCATCTAGAAGAGGTCTTTTGAAGATGGTTGGTCAAAGAAGAAGGTTGATAGAATATCTTAAGAAAACTGACTCAAAGTTACATTCCAAAGTAATTAAGGAACTTGGTTTGTAATTTATCAAATCTTAGTCAAAAAGACTCATCTACTCTGGGATACCTTTTGTGTGTATAGAAAAAGTCGTCAAGTTCTTTTGACTTGTGAATATCTTCAATATTTTCTACTTTTGATAAAAAAAGTAAACCATTCATATGGTCTATTTCGTGCAAGATAAGATGTGACATCCAGTTTTCTACTGTAAAAGTTTTTTTTTGTCCAAGTATGTTTTGGTATTCTACTGTGATTTCATTTGCCCTACTGACTGGTGCATATAGTGCAGAATCACCCACTCCAACAGATAAACAGCCTTCCCAAACTATTGATTCTTCTTCAGAACTAGCAAGAACAATTGGGTTGATTAGAACTTCAAGGAGATATGGAGCAAGCAAGTCTTTGATAAATTGAATTTGTTTTGTATGTAGCCTTTCAGAAGATAAAAGACCCATAAGCTCCTCAAAATCAACATTTTTCATGCTTCCTTGTAATTTTTGAACAAAGTCACCGTTATCAAGATCAAGAATGGACACGAGATCCCCTTTTGTATTCACATGGAACAAAGTCTCAATTTGTTCTTCCCAATCAAGCCTTTTCACTATACATATCCTATGCAAATATCCAATTTGGACAGCAGAGAGGCCAACACCTAGATCTCCTACAGATTGCAAAGTAGCAAAAAGGTAATTAATAACTTTTTCTAAATCTGTACGTAGTGGAAAGTTGACCTCATGAGATACTTTGGATAATAATGGATCTCCAATTTGCAAAATTTGTTTAACTCCACTCTTTGTCATGCCTAAAGTTTTTTGGTTAATAAATCTTCTTATTTAATTTGAAAAATTTTGTTAGAATATATGTATGCAAATACAAGATCAAACAAATTACAAGTACATTAAACTTGAAGAAATACGAAAGGAAGGTAAATATTGTTTCATTGACTTTGATTATACCATAGCGAACTTCGGAACAGCAAAGTTTGAGCTCCTTAGAATGCTTGAGGTATTTGGGCTTACAAAAGAACTTTGGGATAGGCTTTATTTGAAACACAAAAATGATATCCATGTTTTTATGGAAAAAGATTTCGTAAAGGAGCTTTCTGAAACTATAAACCTTGAAGAGGTGAAGCTTCGAGAGATTTTTGATTCTGTTTGGGATAATTACAGCAAGTATATCTACTATGATGTAGAAGATTTTTTGAGTAGAAATAAAGATGAAAATTTGTTTGTATTTTCTTTAGGAGCAGAAGATTTCCAGCTGCAAAAACTAGTATCCACAGGTTTGTCTAAATACTTTAAAGGCGCTTATTATACAAAAATTCCAAAAGGACAAGCGATAGTTCAGATTGCAAAAGACTTAGACATAAGTGAACTTACACTGATTGATGATAGGAAATTGAATTTGGATGAAATCAAAAAGACAATGTCAACAGGTGAAGTGACAGTAAATTACTACTTGCTACAAAGACCAAAGGGGCAATATTCAAGTTATATAGAAGAAGTAGATACAGAATATAATGTGATTAAGTCACTTTCTGAAATATAGTTTATGGACGATCCAAGGTATGACAAATCAGAAATATCTAGCAAAAGTGTGATTTTGTTAGTTTTGACTATAGCTTTTGTAGGTATAAGCTGTTCATTTTTTTGGGCATTAGTTAGAAGAAATATGGTTAATGACTATTTATCAAAGCAAGGTAGTTCAGAAGATATCCAAATATCTACAAATACAAATAGCACGAAGACTTTTTGGAATTCAAGTTCAGAACGAAGCTCCTCGACTAGCCAAATTTCAGATAGAAATACTTTGAAATAATATATCTTTAGAAGACTTCTAGCTAAAAAGCTTTTGCTAAAACTTCTTCAACAATCTTGTCAATAACCTTTGGATTTGCTTTGCCTTTGAATTTTGCCATAATTTGTCCAACTAAACTTCCTTTAGCTGCAACTTTTCCTGACTTATAATCTTCAACGATTTTTGAATTGTTTGAAATGATTTCTAATACTACTGGTAATATTTTAGTTTCATCTGAAATTTGAATTAAATCATTTTTTTCTACATATTCTGAAATTGCAATACTTTCTCCATTTAGATATGTTTCTAAAAGCTTTTTTACAGTTGCTCCAGAAATTTGATTTTGGATAAGAAGTTCTATAATTTGAGAAAGTTGAACTTGCGATAACTTCATACTTTCAAATTCTTCGCTTCGTTTTTTAAGTAATGCTGATAATTCTCCAACTATAAAGTTTGCACTTTGTTTTATAAACTCAGGATCTTCAGAATGATCTATAATTACACTTTCAAAGAACTTCATTTTTGCAATTTCAGATATTATGATTTCTGCTTGATCTTGTGGCAAAAACAATTTTGTAGTATATCTTATTAGTTTTTGATCTGGAAGCTCAGGAATAGAATTATTTATTCTTGTAAGTTCTTCATCTGCAATTTTGATAATTGGTAAATCAGGTTCTGGAAAATATCGATAATCTTCAGCATCTTCTTTTACACGCTGAGAATAAGTTTCTCCGGTTAGATCATCAATTCCACGAGTTTCTTGAATTGGAGTTTGATTTTGTTCGAGTAATTCTCTTTGTCTTTTTTCTTCAAATTCTATAACTTTTTGCAAAATCGAAATAGATGATATATTTTTTACCTCAACTTTGTAATTCGGCAATTTATTCCTATCTTGGGAGGGGTGTTCCGTAGGAACGGGGTGGGTTAATCCAACTGAAATATTTAGTTCAAATCTCATTTGACCCATTTCCATATTCGCATCTGAAATTTCACAATATCTTACAACTTGCTGAAGCTTTCTTGCAAACTCCAAAACTTGATCAGAATTTTCAAAATCTGGTTCAGTCACAACTTCAACTAGTGGAACTCCTGACTTATTGCAATCAATTGCAGAACCTAAGTTTGAATGAATTGATTTTGCAGTATCTTCTTCTTGATGAACTCGACGAATTCGAATTCTAGTTTTATCATCATCAGTTTCACCTCCAGAAATTTCTAAGTATCCATTTTCGCCAATTGGTAAATCATATTGAGAAATTTGATAAGCTTTTGGAAGATCTGGATAAAAATAATTTTTTCGATCAAACTTAGTTAGTTGGTTTACATTGCAATTTAGAGCGAGTGCCAATTTGATACATTTTTCAATCGCAACTTTATTTGCAACTGGTAATGCTCCAGGCATTCCAAGACAAACTGGACAGGTATGAGTATTTGGTTCTGCTCCGAAATAATTCGCATCACATGAGCAAAACATCTTTGATTTTGTTTTTGATTGTATATGGACTTCAAGTCCTATGTATGTTTTATAGTTTGACATTAAGTAGTAATTTTAGCATAACTTTTGTCATTACTTCGGCTCATTTTATGAAAATACAAACTCAAATGCACATAATTCATTACTTGATTGCAAAGTTTTGAAAGCTAAATTTGAAGTTAATAAATTTATATCAAATTTAGAGAGGCTGATATTCAACGGGTATTTTATTTTACTAGTTAATCACTATATCTAATTGAGTAACTTTACGCTAACCTTTCCAACAAATTCTTGCACTCTTGCATCTACTATCACGTCGCTTAAATTAACTTTTCTAGTTAAACTTATTCCTTCCAAACTTTTGCAGCGAGATAATGCTACATAAAGTTGCCCATGTGCAAAAGCTCCTGTTCCTAAATTTATTTTTACTTTATCGAAAGTTTGACCTTGAGATTTATGAATTGTTACTGCCCAAGCAAGTTTGAGTGGGTATTGATGAAAACTTCCCTTTTCAACTTCTTCAAGTCGTTTACTTTCACTACTCCAACCATATTCTATAACTCTCCAATCAGATTTTTCAATCTTGTAACTAACTTCCCCGATTCGAACTGAAACGGAGTTTGGATCTAGGTAATCTATAACTCCTAAGCTTCCATTTACAAATCGCCTCTCTTGGTCATTTTTGAGCATCATAACTTGAGCTCCAATTTTTAACTTTAAGTCCAGGTCGGTTGGATAACTTTTCTCAGGATAATCTCCAGAAATATCAGCGTTATAAATAAATTCTTTTGAATTTATTTCCTCTAACCTTATTGTATTAATATTATTTGCAACTTTATTTGTGGTTGTCAAAGTAATTGGTTCAGTTTGTAATGATTCAACATGTTGAACCCCTGTATTAGCAACATTAAACGGTATATGAATTAGTCTAGTATTTAATAAATCTAAATCTTGCTCTTCAACTTTACCAACTCTGATTCTATTCAAAACATTTTTAAAATCAATATCTTTTTGCCTGAAAATACTTTCAAGTTCAACATATCTCAAATTATCTATAAATGGTTTATCAAATATATCAGCTTGGTCACTTTGAGAAAAAACTTTAGCTGAAAAGAAATATGGAGTGTCATAACGTTCTGCCAGGTATCGTTTTGAATTATCGTCAGCAACGACAGGGGGAAGTTGAAAAAGATCGCCTATAAAAATCATTTGAACTCCACCAAAAAGTTGAGTAGAATTTTTGTTCACTCTCAATGCTTTATCCATTCCATCAAGCATATCAGCTCGAACCATCGAAATTTCATCAACTACAATTGTTTCTATGTTTTCATAAATTGCTTTAAGTTTTCTTGAACTATGAATTGCTTGCGGGTCTATATAAGTTAGCGGAAAATCAAAAAAGGAATGTATAGTTTGTCCACCAATATTCATAGCTGCAATTCCAGTTGGAGAAACGACTGCAATATTTTTCTTTGAATTTTGTCTAAAATATGAAAGTAATGTTGACTTTCCAGTTCCTGCTCGACCAGTTAAAAAAATAGTATCTTGTGTATTCTCCATAAGCTCAAAAGCACTTTTAAACTCAGGAGTTAAGGTAAAGTCTGGAGGTAGAGTAGTAACGGTTGAGAGTGTATTCGTTTTTGAAAATTGACCTGAATCAAGTTGAGTTTGCACAAGAATAATTTTAATAGATTCAATCTATATTTAATTCAATTTCCACGGGACAATGATCAGATCCCATTACATCAGGATGGATAACACAAGTTTTAATATTTTTAATTAATTTTTCACTTGCTAAAAAGTGATCAATTCTCCAACCAACATTTCTTGAACGGCTGTTGAAAAAGTTTGACCACCAAGTATACTTTTCAGCAGAATTATCAAAATTTCGAAACACATCAGCGAATCCTGAGTTTATATAATTATGAAAGCCTTCTCTTTCTTCATCAGTAAAACCTGCGCTCCTATGATTTGTTGTAGGGTTAGCCAAGTCAATTTCTTCAGGCGCAACATTTAGATCTCCAGCAAATATGACAGGTTTTCTTGATTCTAAGGCCTTTACGAACTCCAAAAATAGTGGATCCCAAGTTCTATATCTCAAGTCTAGTCTTGTAAGATCTCTTCTTGAATTTGGAGTATAAACATTTACTAAGTAGAAGTTTTCAAATTCCAAACTTTGTACTCTACCTTCTTGTTCATATTCTGAAAGTTGCTTAATCTCTGTAGTAATACTTTGAGATATTGGTTTAATACTTTCTTTATATAATGCCAAAGTCCCTGAGTAACCTGGCCTGTTTCCAGTATTATAAAACTCAGTATAACCTTTCATATCATATAGAATTTGGGACCTGTCAGCGCGAAGCTCTTGAATCAAGAGAATGTCTGGGTTTAGTTTTTGAATTGAACTTTCAAAGCCTTTTTTGATACAAGCTCGAAGTCCATTTACATTCCAAGTAATTATTTTCATGAGGTTTTGTTAAATTTATCTTTTAATTTAAGTAAAGCAATAATTGCAGAAGCCTGAAATATTTCCAACTTATCTACCATACCCAGCGCATCTTTTAGTTTCATTTTAATCAATTTAATGTTTTCTGTGTTTTCAATACGGTTTTCTTCAAATTTCTCAACTTCACAAATATATGTATAATCTTTTGCAGAATAAATTTCAGATTTAGGTGCAGTTATTGCAACTAGCTCATAATTCTTTCCAACTATTCCAGTTTCTTCTTTGAGTTCTCTTTTAGCAGCAATCAAATGGTCTTCTCCTTTATCAATTCCACCTGCAGTTAATTCAATCAAATAATCTTGGTGTGAGTAGCGAAAGATACTTATTAGATATACATTTCCATCTTTATCGTAAGGCAATATTGAGACGCCATCTTTGGTAGGTAAATAAATGTGAATACCTTCAGTCCCATCTGGCCTTACAACTTCATCTTCATATAATTTTGCATACTTACCATCATATGCAAGTTTCCTACTTAGTATTGTCCAAGGTCCATTTTTATAGGGAAAATTTGTGATATTCATAAAATGAATGTTTAAGTTATAATCAATTCTATCAAATTTATGGAACTAGTTTTGAAAATTATCAAAAAACTCAATCTCAAAGTTAATACTATCTCGGGTCCCTATCGTGGTTATCGAAATTCTAATTATAAATTGGTTACCCAAAATGAAATACTTAACCTAGTTATTTTTAATAATGAAATTGGTTCAATCGAAACAATCCAAATTCAAAATAAAGCCTGCTCAGAACTTGCAAAGTTAAATTTAAGTTTTCAAATTCGCTATCCAAAATCTAGGATTATTCAGATTATAAATAAAAAGAATAACTTTGAAACTTTGGCTTGTTTGTATAACTATATTGAAGGTCAAACTATTTCTTGGGAAAATTATACAAGCAGTCGGCTTAAACAGATTGGGAAGTGTCTTGCTGAGTTACATTTAGGTTTTGAAGCACTAAACTTTGATCGAAGGTTACTTTCAAAGTTATATCCACAAAAACAAATTTGCTTAGATCAAACAAGAGAAATGAAGAGTTATTTTGCGAGGCTTGAAGTGAAACTTGCTATGTACAAAAAGTTAGGAATAATTTTGAATGTAAATTTTGAAAAATTAGAAAGTCTGGTTTCGCAAATTGAAAGTGAAAATAAAGTTTTGCATATGGATTTTGTAAGAGGAAACATCATTTGGGATGAAGATCAAAACAGAATAGTTGGTATTATAGATTTTGAGAAGATGAGTTTAGGAAAAGTTGAATTTGACATAGCAAGGACTTTGGTTTTTTTGATAATTGATTCAAAATACAAACTTGAGCATGAAGTTAGAGAGAAGTTTTTGGCAAGTTATGGAAATAGTTTTGATATAAATTTAGTTGAAAAGTTGCTGATCTTTTATTTGATTTATGATTTTTATAAATTCTTAAAGCATAATCCATATGAATTTTTGGGTGAAAATGAACATTTTGTGAGGACGAGAGATTATTTGTTAAATTCTAAGGTTATATTGACAAGTATAGGTATCATGACATAATTTCATATGAAATAAAATTATCTGTTATTGAAGATCAAAATAATCAGAATCATAAACTTGCAGGTATTACGACACAAATTCTAAGTAAATTACTTACTGAAGTTAGTAAATCAGCAGCATCTCAATTAACTTCAAGCATTTTGCTGAATAAAGAAGATACTTGCATTTCAATGCCACCAGATGATGCTTATAAATATCCAATACTATTTGTTAAAATTGATAATATGGAATTACCTGAATTTAGAGTAGGAATTATAGGTTTGGAGACAGGTTTGTTATTGACCGCCTCACACAAATTGCAAATAAAATCGTTGAAGATATAAAGAATTATCAAAGGTTGAGTTTAATCTAAAAGCCTTTCATACACTTCCAAATATCCTTTTGCCATTTTTTCAACCGTAAAGTTTTGTTTGTAATGTTCGTAAACTTTCTCACTATCTAACTTCACAACTTTTTGAAACCCATCGTACAACCAATCCACAATTCCAATCTCATCCATATGAAAAGGATCAGACATCTTCTTTTCAACTACAATCCCAGAAACATCATTTTTGATAACTTCCGGAATTGATCCAGAATCTAAACCTAAAACCGGCGTTCCAACTGACATTGCTTCAATCATTACCATCCCAAATGGTTCTTCCCAAATTGATGGCATTATCAAACATTTTGACCTTGCCATAAGTTCTGACTTTGTTTTCAAACCTGAAATATAGCCTAAATACTCAATATCTTGAGATAAAAAAGGCTTTATTTCTTCTTCAAAATAGTTGTCATTGCCAAACCCAGAATAATATTTACCAACTATTTTCAGCTTTAGATTGTACTTTTCAGCCAATTTTACAGCTAAAGAAACGCCTTTGGGTTTGATGATTCTTCCGATATAAAGTAAGTCAATATCTTTATTGTCCTTCCCTATAGGAAGGTGGCTTTGAACAAGGTGAGAAGACGGAAGGTTTTGCCTCTGGTTCTCAAAATCAAATTCATTATCAAAACCATTATAAACATTTGCAATAAAGTTTCCTTGAGGTAATGATTTTTGTTGAGAGTTAGAAATTGAGATCCAATTTAGGTCTTTATATTTTTCAAATTGGGACTTGTATTTAGCAAGAAAATCAAACGGTTCGTGATGCGTAAAACAAACAGGAACTTTGGATAACTTTGCAAATGCTGGAGCAATTTCTTCTTCTGCTGTAAAAAAGTGAATCAAATCAAACTCACCAAAATTGCCAAGTTCATATGCTTTTGAAATAAGTTCGGTTAATACTTGCCGAGATAAAGTTATACAAGTTAATGGATGTTTTTTCAAAAATTCTTGAAGTAATTCTAACTTTTGTTTTTGAGAATAATCTAAAATATCATTCTGATTTATTGCTCCCTTTGGGAAGCTGTCCGAAGGATTGAAGTGGTTATTTGTTTTCTCACTTGCAATCTCGTAAAACTTGTTCAGATCAACATTATAATTTTCAACCTCAGGAATTTGCAGGTCTGGAGTAAAAAAATGCACCTCAACTCCAAGTTTTGATAAGTTTCTAGCTAAATCAATTGCAAGTTTTCCGGGAGCAAAAATTAGAGTTTCCTCAAATCCATTTTGCATGAAAATATGCGGAACAACTAATGCAATTCTTAATTTATTCTGCATCTGCAGGTTTTTCATCATCAAGAAAACTTAAATCTAATTCAGCATCAGATAAGTCAGCATAATCTCCATAGTAACCATCCGGTTTTGATTCTTGAGGTTTAGTTTCTTCAGTTTGAGAAAGTGCTTGTGCTTGATTCATCTCAGAATCTTCTAGGTTTTGAGTTGTTGAATTTGGATTTGTTGAGTTCATAATTTTAATTTATATAAAAATTTTTAATTTATTTCCGGCTTGAAATTATTTCTACTCCAATTCCAAAGAATTGGATGCATATCAATTGGAATCAAGTTAGTTCCTTTCAGTACCTCAAACCATTTCTCAGCAACTACTTCCCTACTATCACTTTCAGTTGCGATTCCAAGTTGAATCGAACATTGCATCACATGAGTATCTGGAATTATACTAATTTTATCTAAATTTGCAAACTTAGCATCAGAATAATTATACAAAATATATAACCAATAATTTGCCATCTTAGCGCCAGATAAATATGGAAAGCTTGATTTCAAATCTTTTTCAAGTGCTTGTTTGATTTTTACAACATCAAAATCATATTTCTTAAAAAATATTCTAGGATCATCTTCAAATTTATCACGAAAAGTTTTTGCTAACTTTATCCAAATATCGGTGTGTTTATTTGGTTGCAATGATAGTTTATGTTTTCTTAGATCAATTCTAACTTTCTCTATATCAGTCTCTACAACTTTTTCAGGATAAAACAAATAGTTTGTAGCAGTGTCTTCAAAAGTGTCAAGTGCAGCTTTCCACAAAGCTGGCGAATTTCTTTGAAAATTCAGTGCAACTGGAAAAGTGAAGTAAGTATAATTCAACCGATCAGAAATATCTAAGTTTGGATGAACCTCATGCTTGTGTTCTTGAGGAATCAAGTTCAAATCCCAAATTTCTTTGAGTTTTAAGATCTTGTTTTGAATAGTTGTCATTTAACTGAAACTGCAATCCAACACTTTTTCATATCTAGGGAATACATCTCAAGATCATATTTATAATTTCTATCAATTTCTTCTTGAGATTTAGAATTTATCTCGTTCCAAGCTTCAGCAACAGAATCTGGACCAATAAAATCTAGCTCAACAAATTTATACTTTTGATCTGGAATTTGCAAAGTTGTAATTTCTGAGCTTGACTGTATTGAATCTTTCTTAGTCAAAAGTCCAATCAGCATATCAAAACTTTCTGAATTATAATTATGATAAACAGCATGTAGAGAACCATTTTCGACATTCTCTATTTTTGAAAGTAAGTCTGAAGTCCTAAACTTAGCCCAAATTTCTTGAATTTGAGAAGTCATTTCAGATTTTTGAATTGTAAAGTTGTATCCTGAAACTTGAAAAGCTTCATGAAAATAATCTTGTATTTGCATAATATTTTGAATTCAATTTTATTGAATAACTTTATCTTTGTACCATGTACCAAATTATCTCAACTTCAGCTCCAACATAGTTAAATATTCCAGTTCGAAGTCTTTCCTCTAAATTTTCTTTCATTGTAGGATCTCCATCTGGTGTATGTCCATGAGTTAAATGCACATTAAACTTTCTACCATTCATCAAACCTTTTTTTCCAGTTTCATCAAATAAAAATGCAAAACCATAAGCAATCACGTCTTGAACCCATTTATCAAAATTATAACTAAAACCCCACCAATAAACTGGAGCAACCAAATGAAGTTCTTCTTCTGATCTAATAATATCTTGCCATTCTTGTTTTGATTTATCAGTTGAATGAAAAACTTGATGTTTATTATCTTTATTTAATTCTGAAATAACTTGAACTCCAAGTTTACTTTCTATTTCTTTAGGATGAAAATTTATAATCATAAAATATTGTTTCTAATTTGCAAAATTAGTAATTTGTAAATTGCCAAAATATAATATCATATACGAAAAGTACAACACTTGTGTATGCTTGAGAGATTTGAGCAGAATCTCCAGAGGTTTCGGAAAAGGTTACTATATTTCGACTCCTAGTGTTCACACCATTGCTGATACCACCATTACTTAGAAATAAGATAGCAGTAATTGAACAAATCAGAATTACAAGCAAGAGCAAGATAAGTTTAATATTTTTTGTTATGAAGTTTTTTATGTGTTATTTATTTGGAAGAATTACGGATATATTCAAATAAATATTGCCCTGCCCAAGCTGCATAGCCAAAAAACTTTTCTTGCGTCCAATTACGCATTTTCTCATACGAGAGTTTTGGATCAATGTCATAATACTGCGTCAGGATCCTTTGTCCCCACACATCTAGTGGCGTTACATTATCAAACCCCAATGCGTAGCATAGAACGCAATCGGCTACCTTATTGCCTACTCCCGGTAATGTGAGTAAATCATTTCGGATTGTGGCTTCATTCTCACGTGTGAAGTTTTCCAGATTCCAAGTAATAAGCCTGGCAGCGCTTTCTTTTATATATTTTGCACGATATCCAAATGAACAAGTCTTCAATTCCTCTATAGATAGTTCAGCAATTGCACTTATTTTAGGAAATAAATAGTATTCTTTATTCTGAAATAATACAGATCTATTACACATAGTAGATAGTTTCTTAATCGACTTCCGAATTGCAGGAATATTGTTGTTGGCCGATACAATGAAAGAGATTGTAGCTTCGTGAACATTTTGCCTCAGTAAGCGTAGTCCTCGATATTTATCATATGCTTTTTTCGTATAGGCATCCTTAGATAATGCAATTGCTAATGGATCTATGTCAAAATCTAATCGAAGATATCTAGTAACAAGCGAAAGATTATTGTTTTCGGGGTATGTTTGCCACAAGATAGTGTGTTCATTTGGTTGCAATAACACTATTAAACCATCTATTGTAGCACCGACCCAGTATTCATTAGATTTTTCCCAAACAAAAAACTGTCCACTTGTAAGCGTTTTATCCAAATCGAAATTGGTGACATTAATTGAGTTAAAAGTATTCATCACTGGTAATGCAAATAATTAATCAAATTTGTCAAAATACTGATAAATCTATAAGAAATATTATACACATATCTACAAATCATTTAAAGATCCAAGCCTTTATCCTGCTGATAATTTTTTGCCCTGCCTGACTTAATTGCAATTTCTGCTTTCATAAGTTCACGTCCAATATCCATGCTGTGCGAAAGATCTGAGATAACTAAATTTGAAAGTAAGATATCACCTAGTTTTTGAGCTGAGTTTGTATCATTACCATTAATTGAGTAAGCTTGCAAAACTTCGTTTCCGTCACGGCTCATATGCTTTGCAATTATAAAAAGTTCTCCATTTCTTTCTTCGATTTCCATTATCAAATTTCCTCTTTTATCTTGCATACAAAACATCTTGTTTTCAAATTTCTTGATAACTTCTTCTGCATTTTGATAATTCAGTTCATATATTTGAGCCAGATTTGAAATTGTTGTAAGTTCACCAACTTTCATCCCAAGTTTTGTTGCAAGCATCATTTGAAGTTTTCTAAGTGCGAAAGTATTTCTAGGCCATGCGTCAAACATATCATTTGATCTAAAGTATGCAGTTAGGTTTAACTTGTGATTGACATAAGAAAATTGAAGTTGTGTCATACAAGGAACATTCTGAGTTTGTAGGGGTTTCACTTGTTGAACTCCATTATCACTATTATTTGAATATTTCAAAAACGATCCATTGTCAATCCAAGGATTCCAAATAGATATAATTGCTCCCGCATCATATTTTCTAGCTTTGAGTTTTTTGTAAATTATTTCAACTTGATTGAGAAGTAAACCCCCACTCACTTCGTGACTTTCCCCCTTTTCAATGGGGGCTTGCAGTGGGTTTGGATAATTGAACATTCTCTCACCATACCCATAATCTTCACTTTGTTTAGTTTTTTCAAAAAAACCTTTGTAATAAAGTTTGAGGTCACCTTGATTGAAAGTCATAAAATCAGGAAGTTCTGGTTTATCTGGATCTTCTTTTGAAATTGTAACTATCAAATTACTCAAAACTTTCACTTTAGCACCTGAAAGCATATAACTATCTTCTCCAAACTTCATGATGTGTCTCAAAATCTGAATCCAAGCTTCATCTACATATTCGGATCGAATACTAAAAACATTTTGTTCACTGGGAAATTCACTTGCAGTTTCAGCTTCAGCTATAGGAAATTCTTTCGGTTCTGCCCAATGTTTAATTTCAGTGTTATTATTATTTTTATTTATTTCATCTAATTTCTTTTGGATTTCACTCGCCTTAAGTTCGCCAGTTAAATCAATATACTTTATATTCTTTCTAAATAGTTCTAAATATTCTTTTGTAATTTCTTTGTCAACCGGAGATTTTTCGCAAGATTTGACATTATGATTTTCATCAATTCCTAGATCTATAAAGTTTTTCAAACTTTCTGCACTTTCTGATCTATTTGCTCCACAAATTATCAAAGTATCTATAATGGGATTTGCCAAAATGTTTCGGATGATATAGTTGATTCCTCGTTTTGAATAAAGTTGCCCACAAATTGCAAAAGAACTTGGATCAAGTCTAGAAGTAAAAGTTTGCCTCGGAGTCCAAAGGGTAACAATTCCGACATTGGAATTCAGGTTTCCAATTGTGAGTTGTTCTTTATAAAAGATTGGATAAGACATAATTTATACCAGAAATCACATTTCTCTAATTACCTTCATCCTCACCCCCATTTCCTTAAATAGCTCTGCTGCATGTCCTCCATTATGCACTAGTTTGCAACTAACTTCACCGATTCCACTTTCAGCTATCACTTTAGCGCACCACGGACATGGCATAAGTTCTATAAATAATTTTGCACCTTTCAGGTCATCTTTGTTTCCAACTTTCAAAATTGCATTCATCTCAGCATGAATTGTATCTTGTGCATCACTACTATTCATCGGAGTTAGCATTTTTTCATTTGAACTTACATGATGAAAATCATAAGTTTCATAAGGCATTATCTTGTTTACTCCCCAAGAAAGAATTTGATTATCATTCAAAATCAAGCAACTCGTTTGAAAAAGATGATCATAAGAATAAACTTTGATCTCATTTAATATATTCCAAATAGATTCTGTATCTGTTTCAAGAAGTTCAGTTCCAATAAGTTTATCTAACTTTGAATAATCAACATTTGAATCTAACTTTGCTTCTTCATCTGAAAAATAAGAACTAGAAAATTGATAGGGAATGTTGCGAGATTTCAAAATTTCATATTCAGCTCTTCTATGAAATGATCTGTGCCATGAAGCATTTATCAAAATAACTTTTTCAAAATCAAGTTCTTGCAAAATATCTTTCCAATTATCAAAATTATATTTGAGAATAGTTAAATTGTCTAAATTGTACTTAGGATACTTCTTTGCAAACTTTTCAAAAGTAGTAGTTAAATATGCAAGTTGCATACTTTCGAATTGAGGTGAATTTTCAAGTCCTTTGATATACTTTTCATTCAGAATTCCCCATAAAATCTGCGTATTTTGTCTCCCTTCAGAAGGGAGATGTGTTGAAGACACAGAAGTATCGTATTTCATAAACAGTTCAATAATTCTTTTCTGTGTAATTTTGCGAGATCCTATGATGAATACAAACTTTTTTGAAGTTAAGTCTGGGTTTTGTGGTGAATAGTTGAGAATTTGCATCAATGAAATTACCTTCAAACTTTGAAAGCTAGAATATAACTTGTAAATTTATTTAGATAATACTCTAGGCTTTTAGAATTACAAAACGATCATTTTTCAATAACTAAAGTAATTATACAAGTTTTGAATATTATGAAATTATTTGTACGGATAGGTCTTGCAAATTATCAGTAATCTAATGTACAATTACTTCAAACAAATCTGTTTGCTTTATTATAACAAATGAAAAATTACTTAATCAAATACTCAAACTATTTTCTAACACTAGGTGCCATATTCTTGTTGATGTACTTTTTAAAACTAGTGCCAAGAAGATTTGACAATGTACCAGAGATTGTAAGATGGCTTACACCTTTGGTCTTCATAATGGTTGGCGTAGCTGGAAAATTTCTCAAAAAAGCCTGAAGGTTGAATCAACTTGTACCTTTTTACTTTTGTGGGATTATCTGCATTTGCTTACAGTGTAGTTTTGTACTTCTTTTCCCACTTTTTTGCATATTTTTCGATTTCACATTCTGAGATAAGTAGATTTTTCATATCTTCAACCTCGTAAATTTCCTCTTGAAAATTCCACTTGCAAAGTTCAGGATTGGAAAACGGGATTAGGTGAATATGCAAGTGATCTGAAACAGTAACTTGAGCTTCGACTCCACCCTCTCTGATCAAAGTCCAAATGGAAGAACTTTTTGAGTCTAAATACTTCTTGAAAAGTTTTCTTGCAATATATTGAAACTTACGAATTATTTGCCACTGAGATTCTGTTAATTCTTTGCAAGATGCTATGTGAACTCTTGGAACTACTAGTAAATGTCCGTCAGTATAAGGATATTTGTTCATTACTAGCGCCATTTCCTCTTCTTCTGCTAAAATGTACTTTTCATTCAAATCACAAAAAACACATTTACCAACAGTCTTCCAGATATTCCCATACCAGTCAGAAGCTCGGGCACTTGTAATTTTTTTTAGGTTGGTACTCATAAAGCTTGTTTAGCGCTCTTTCAAAGGTTTTTCAACCAATTTCATATATTCTTTAAATATATCAGATAATTGAGCAGCGACAGTTCTTTCCAATATCTTTGTAGTTGAAATGGCTGGTGATTGCCTGTCAATCAAAACTACTTCCCCACCATACTTTATGACAGTTTTGTACTCAATCGATTCTTTGTAATCTTTGTTCCAATCTTCTTGAACAGTTTGGTACACATCAGGTTTAAGTAACCCTAAAACTGGTTGACTTGAAGGTTCGTTGACTATAGTTACGAAGTCTACACATCTCAAAGAAGCTACCATTTCAGCTCTAAGTTGCTCTCCCAATATAGGACGATTTGGCCCTTTCAGTCGTTTGATCACTGAGTCGCTTACGATTCCTACTACCAATATATCACCTCTATTTTTTGCTTCCTCTAAGTATCTTGCTTGTCCTACATGTATCATATCCCACGCTCCAGCCGTATAAACTACTTTCTTGTCCTTTTCTCGAAGTTTCTCACCCAGGTCCATAAGGTGAGATTGTGGAATTAGTCTTTTCCTCCAAGTTGGTATAGACTTTTTTTGTGTATTAGATTCTGATGACATAGTGATTTTATTTTACAAAAAGTTACGATTTGACAATAATTACCACTTTAGTTTTGTTGTACAAATATACCCAAATATGCCCAAAGCAAAACTATCATTGGCGTATAAACTTTCTCTCGAATTAGAAATGCCAAGTTAACAAGAAACGCAACAGCTAAAATTGCCATTCTCCAAATATACGGAGAAATACTAAGTAATAATTTATCACCTCCAAACCCATTTGCAACAAGCATACTTGAAACATTAGCAACACTTGCAACTATTAGCCAACCTAAGTAAATTGCAAAAATATTTAAGTTTAATTTTGAATTACCAAGTTTCTTTAGTTCTAAATATGCTAAAGTGACTGAAGCTAAAAGTAAAATTATAACTGGAACTGAAAAATTAATATTCAAAGTGTGCCACATAACAAGCCAAAAACAGTTGAGCAATCCAGATATCATAAATAGTTTGGTAAACTTTGATGAAATTACAACCTTTTCTTTCACGGTAAGAAAAGTTAAATAAAGCCATGTTAGATAAATGACTCCCCAAATGATGAAAGTAAAAGGAGCTGGGGTTATAAGTGTGAAGAACTTATCTGAAACGAACTTAGTTGAATTTCCTGCAAGTGGGAGTGCATTTGCCAGAATATTTAGAAGAATTGTAATTATTGAAGTTGAGAGTATTATATATTTATTTTTCATAGTTTTTAAGTTTAAAATTTTTGATAAATAAACCAACGATAAATATCAAGATTAATACTAACATAATCTGCATGAAAAATCCTTTGTCAAGTAATCCTCCAACTACAAAGATCCCAATTGGATAAATTAAACCTCGTAAGAAATTAATTACCGAGAGATTCGAAGCACTATTCTCAGCTTTTGAATTATCCAAAATTATCTTTTCGCTTTCATTTTCTATTTGTTGATAAAAAGTTGGTCTAATTATTGAAATTATTATTAAAATGAATCGGATATTTATTAAAACTAGAACCAGAGTTGATAAATATATAATATATTTATATCTAGAAAGAAATTCTACTTTATCATGAAAATGGAAATAAATTGCACTTATTATGTAAGCTGAAACCATCAGAATAGTTAATGCGGCAGAATCAAGTCCAATTCTGATAAGTGAAAAGTCATATAAGTATTGATATACAAATTGACAAACAATCATGACAATTGAAATTCCAAGTATTTCTCGAATTGAAATCAACTTTTTGAAAATTGTTAAATAATTTTTTATATTTTCTTTCAGCTTTTTCTTTTCTGATTTAATATCAACCTTATTAACTATTTCGATATCTTTTATAAACAAAGTAACCACAAAAGCTGCCAAAAATCCAATCGCTCGAAGATAATATGGGACATGAATATCAACCATAAAAATCAATCCACCAACTAAAGTTGCGATCACAGTTCCGATTGCTTTGTATTTATTTATCTCCTTTTGAAGTTTACTAAAGTCATAACTTTCTGATTTTGCTGTGTGATATTGCAATGACTGAACGCTTCCTGATAAAAAAGCATCTCCAATTCCCATAATTAAACCTGAGACTAGAAATGCATTGAATGATGGAATTGCTCCCATAACTATATTTCCAATTGCTAAAAATGGAAGCCCGAAAAGTACTGATTTTTTCCAACCTACTTTATCACCAATAAACCCTGTTGGAATTTCGAATATTTGAGCTGTGAAAAACACTATTAGTTCTATAGTTCCAATTTGCTGATTATTTACAAACTTAAGATAATACAAAAGCCAAATACTATTCCAAAAAAGTAAGTTTGTACAAAGTGAAAGTAGTTTTATAAGTTTTATTTGAGACATTATTTACACTAATCTAATTTATTATAACACCTCAAATGCTATAATTTCCTTATGTTACTTGGAACAATTTCAACAATTGAAGATATTTCTCAAATCGCTCAAAAAGTTAAAGAAATATTAAGTGAAAGTGATTTTAGATTATTGTTTTTGTCAGGCGAACTTGGAGCTGGTAAAACAACTTTCGCCAAGAGTTTTTTGAAGTTGCTAGATATTACTGACGAAGTTACTAGCCCAACTTTTGTTTATCTTAAAGAATATTTAGGTAATTACTTGGATGAAAAAGTGAACATTTCTCATTATGATTTGTATAGAATAAATGAATCAACCGAAGATGATGAAAAGCTACAGATTTTGAATCAAATTTCTTTTCTTGATAATATTGGGAATAATTTTGTGCTTGTAGAATGGCCAGAAAGAATAGAAAGCTTGATTTCAAATAGTTTAATCAAATTGCCTAATTTGGCAAAATTGCAAATAATTGTAAATCACGATAATTCAAGGATTTTTGAATTGTCTATGAGATAATATATAAATTTGAATTATTTCCTTGAAATGTTAGTAGTTAAGAATTTAAAAGTAAAACTGAACAGTGCAGATAAAATTATACTAGATGATGTTTCATTTGAACTACACGGAGGTGAAATTATGTCTGTGTCTGGGAAAAACGGTTCTGGGAAATCTACGCTAGTTCAAAGTATAATGGGTAATCCTAATTTTGAAATTGTGTCTGGGGAAATCACTTTTAATGGTCTTGAACTAAATGATTTGACTCCTGATGCTAGGTCGAAGCTTGGTATATTTCTTGCTTTCCAGTCTCCAATTGATATTCCGGGTGTAGATATAGTAAGTTTTTTGAAAGTAATATTTGAGATTCATCATAAGGAAAAAATATCAGTCTACAAGATTCGACAAGTAGTACGCGAGTATCTCGAGATAGTGGAATTAGAGGAAAATTTTCTAAATAGAAACTTAAACGAAGGGTTTTCTGGTGGAGAAAGAAAGAAGTTTGAACTTCTTCAGCTTTTGCTTATCAAACCGAGTCTTATTATGCTAGATGAAGTTGATTCTGGACTTGATAAAGCAGGCGTAGACATGGCAATAAAAGTGATTAAAGACATGAATGTCAAACATAAATCTAGTATTTTGTGGATTACGCATTACGAATCTTTAGTTGAAAAATTGAATCCTAACAAAACGATATACTTTTAACAAAAACTTACTAACTGCCATGATCCGAATCTTCACAACAGCCGTTATTGGCTTAAATGTTCAAATAGTAGAAGTTGAGGTAGATATCAGAGGCGCTATGCCAAAATTTGAAATTGCTGGACTTGCGGGAAAAGCAGTCCAAGAAAGTAAAGAGCGTGTAATTTCAGCAATTCGTAACTCTGGTTTTGAATTTCCAAGTAAAAATATCATAGTCAATCTTGCTCCAGCTGATCTTCCAAAGTCAGGAACTGGATATGATCTACCTATTGCAATTGGAATACTTTTGGCATCTGGCCAAGTAAAAAGCGCAAAATTTGAATCAAGTACAAAAATTATTTTAGGAGAGTTATCGTTAAATGGCGCAGTTCGGCATGTGAATGGAATTTTACCTGTTGCAGATTTTCTTTATTCGAAAAAGTTAAATTTGAAAAATAATTTGAATAATGAATACTTAATTTCAGAAAGTAACATTGAAGAACCTGATGAAAAAAGTAATGAATTAGTGAAAGAAATTGCTACTGAAATAATTCACCTAAATCAAAGCCTAAAGATAAACTATTCAAATGCAGAACTTTTTGTTCCAGAAGTTGACTCAACTGAAGCAGGACTTGTAAAAGAAATAAATTCTTATGGTATAAATTCACTCAAAGAATTTGCTGATTATTTAAATGAACTTCAAGATATTCCTAAAATTGAATTTAATGCAGAACTTGATCAAGACGAAGTTTTTGAGTACGACTTTTCTGCAGTGAAAGGTCAAAAGAATGCAAAAAGAGCGCTTGAAGTTGCAGCAGCTGGTGGACACAACATTTTACTTTCTGGAACTCCAGGATCTGGAAAAAGCTTACTTGCAAAATCTCTACCCTCAATTCTGCCAAAACTAACTTTTCCAGAAGCTTTGGAAGTTACTAGAATTTACTCTGTTGCTGGATTACTTCCCAAAGACAAACCAATTATCTCAATTCGCCAATTTCGTCATCCACACCATACAGCGTCTGATGTTAGTTTAGTCGGAGGTGGAGCATATCCAAAACCTGGAGAAATTTCTCTAGCTCATAGAGGACTCTTGTTTTTGGATGAGTTTCCCGAGTTTAGTCAAACTGCACTCGAAAGTCTAAGGCAACCACTGGAAGACAGGATTGTTACAATCTCTCGAGCAACTGGTTCAATTACATTTCCAGCAAACTTTATGCTTATTGCTGCTATGAATCCTTGCAAATGTGGTTGGCATGGAGATCCAGAAAAACCTTGTGTTTGTACCTCTGTTGATGTTTCTCGTTATCAAAAGAAAGTTTCCGGACCTATTTTGGATAGAATTGATCTTCAAGTTTGGGTTCCTAGAGTAAATTTTGATAAACTTACCCAAGTTGAGCCAGAAGAAAGTTCAAAAGATATAAAAGAGCGTGTTCAAAAAGCTCGCGAAGTTCAACTTGAAAGATATAAAAATAATAATTTAAAAATAGTCCAAAATTCAGAACTTCCGCAAAAAGACTTAGAGAAATTTATAAAAATTGATGAAACTTCAAAAGCTTTACTTAAAAATGCAGTTGAAAAGTTAAACTTATCAGCAAGATCATATTTTAGATTACTTAAAGTTGCAAGAACGATTGCAGACTTGGAACTTGTTGACAGTATAAGTTCAAGTCATGTAGCTGAAGCACTGAGTTATAGATTGCAGCAGGAGTGATAATTTCTCATGATATAATTCGGTATTATTGTCCCCATAGCTCAATTGGATAGAGCATCACTTTGCGGAAGTGAGGGTTGTGTGTTCAAATCACGCTGGGGACGAAATTTCAAAAATTTTCATTGCAACTTCAACTTCGCTATTATAAAATTTAGCAAGAAATATCAAATCCATTACTAATTTTTTCAAGATATTTCAAAAAAAAATTATGGACACACAATTCGATCCCAACAAAGATGTGAACTACGTAATGTTAGTTGGTACTCTACCAAGAGATCCAATTTTCAAAAATGTAGGTGCAAATGCGACTCCACTTGTCAACTTTACAGTTATGACAACAAGAAAATGGGTTGACCCAACCACACAAGAGCCAAAAACAGCTTCAGCTTATCATAATGTTGTAGCCTGGAGAGATATAGCTTCTGCTATGAATGGAAAATTGAAAATGGGAACTAGAGTCAAAGTCAAAGGTGAGCTAACTTCACGATCATGGGTAGATCAGTCTACAGGTCAAAAGCAATATAAGACAGAAGTTTCAGCACAGGAAGTCCTTTTGCTAGGTGATTCTGATGTCGCCTTGGAAAATAACAATGATTCAACGAACGATGTGAATGTAGACGATCTTCCATTCTAAATGAAAATATATAGGTGCGATAGCAAGAGATAAGGAGGCTAATATACATGCCTCCTTTTTCAATAAACGACAACCTTATCCCTTCTTATATCAATCTGTCTATATCCTTGTCCATCGATCTCTAGATGCTCCATGACTTTTGATAATCGAAAATTTTGAACTTCATAAGACTCAAGTATGGAGTATATTTCAATCACACCTTGATTGTCATAGATAAATCTGTTATCAATGATGAAGACATTGTTTTCCTTTGAAGGAACATTCTCTAGAAGTTCTTTGAACTTTTTTATCATTTCCAAATTTATTGTTGCAGAGGAATCAAGGCAAAAGATAGATGGTAAATTTTCTACCTCAAGCAAGCTAGTTTCTGATGTAACAGAATCAGATTTTCTAAGATCATTTATAAATTTGAATGCATCAGAATACATGGTTCTTCTAGATGCCAAAAGTTCTTCGGAGTTTAGAGTAATATTTAAACTATTTGATTCTAATGATGAAGCAATGGAACTAATGTTAGCGATAGCTGATGATGCCAAAGTACTCTCTGTGCTAGTAGAGCTTTGCGACATAGAGTTATTATTTACAGTAACTTCATCTTTCAGCAATGCCCGTAATTTTGGCTCTAACCTATAATTAGGCTGCTCTACAATGTTCATTAACAAAAAATTGCTACTCAATATTGCTGAGTCTTCTTCGCAAAAGATTCTTGCGATAGGCTTAGCCTTTTCGTACTTAATGATTAATTTATTTGGATAAAGTTTGTCAACTTGTATAATACTGACACTTCCAAATTGTTCATCTAACTCAGATTGTAGTTTGGATGGAGATATAAACAAAAATCTTGTATTTTCATATTTCTCTACAACGCTATAGATTTGAGATTTCAAGTTATCATCGTTTCCTTCAAGATCAATGATGCGGATTTTTAGAGCATAGAGACTGTAGAGAAATGCAGAAATCAAGAAAAAGAGAATAGCCAAAACAATTTTTTTGGCTACCAAAACTTTCTTAGTCCCAGGTTTCGATGCAGTTATATTCCTTCTTGTATAATTCATTATAGTTAGTATTGAATCACAAAAAAAGATCAAAATCAAAGACTAAAGACTAATGCTAGTACTAGAGCTTGTTGTAAAAGTAGGCTCCGTTTCATCATAGATGATCTTAAGTTCAATTACGCTACTTTTACCCAACTTGTTTTTTGCTTCGATTTTTAGTACATTCTCGCCTTTATTGAGCATGTAGTTTTCAAACCTAAATTGTCCTGTCGAATTCCATCTAGACAAAGCTCCTTGTATATATAGCTGATCGTTTGGATCAATATTACCTGAGATAGTAATTTGACTTTTGTTTGTAGTTAGGGTTTGTGTGACGGAGTCCTCGTTCATATCTTTCATTGAAAGTGTAATCGGAGAATTTAAGTTCAATTCAGGAGATTCATTTACCAAACGAAATTGTCGTAATCCAAAAAAAACAAAACCAATAGCCAAAATTACCCCAACTATAAATGAAACTTTTGATTTTGTGAAGAAAAACTTTGGTTTTTGAAATCTCTCGATACTAGTAAGCTTTTTATTTGAATTTGTTGAGGAATTTTGACTGACTTTTTGGTCAGTTAATGAGACTTTGTATTTATTACTGCCTTTTTGGATAATTGGTTTTGATTGGATATTAGGATTTTCTCTTCTATCAAGTGCAAGTACATACTCTTCATCTAAGTTTAATAATCTCGCGTAAATTTTGATCCAACCTTTTCTGAAAACCTCTGCCTCGAAAATTGAGTAATCACCAGATTCAATCGCATAAATATATTCTTTACTAACTTTAGACCTAGTGGAGATATCTTCAACAGTTTCCCCAATTTCTTCTCGTTTGCTTTTTAAGTACTGTGGTAGTGTCATTAATTATAAAAGACTTGATTGGTAATTTTTTCAATTCTACTTCGAAGTCCAGCATCCATTTTCATTTGAGTTTCTATTTTATTTCGACCGTGCAAAACTGTAGTATGATCCTTCCTTTTCAAAATTTCTGCAATTTTCTCTAGTTTGAAACCTAATTCTATTGCAAATATATACATAGCGATCTGGCGAGCAAATGCGATATTGGCAGTGCGTCTCTCAGACTTCAATTCCTGTAAACTTACGCCATACTCTGCTCCAATTATTCTCAAGACATCATTCGGGTTGGCGATTTTACGCTCTGAATGTTCTTTTCCCAAAATCGATGCAACTTCCTCACTTGTCAAATCTGAGTCTTTGAGTGATTGCATAAGATTGACTTTAGTCAAAGCACCTTCAAGTTCTCGGATATTTGTAGTAACTATCCGTGCTATATCTCTTAAGATCTCATTTCTTAAGTTGGTTTCAAGATCTTTTTGTTTTTGCAACAAAATAGCGTATCTCGTTTCAAGCTCTGGTTCGCTAATACTAACAGACAGTCCTCCTTGGAATCTAGACTTAAGCCTATCTTCTAAATTCTGGATCTCTTCTGGTGGTCTGTCTGAAATCAAGATAACTTGTTTGTCTGACAAATTCAACACATTGAAAGTATTGAAAAATTCATTTTGTGTTTCTACCCATTTTGAAATCAATTGAATATCGTCAATTATCAACAAATCAAGTTCTCTGTATTTTTTTCGAAAATCAAGAGTAGTTTGTGTTCGAATAGATCGAACTAAATCATTTAAAAAAGTTTCTGAAGGAACATATAGAACTTTCTTAGACAAATCTTTTTCAAGAAAAGATATTCCAATTGCTTGAACTAGATGAGTTTTTCCAAGTCCGGTTTTTCCATATATAAAAAAGGGATTAAACCTGTTTTTTTTGTTCAAAATCGAAGTTGCAGCTGCATGAGCAAGTCTATTGGAATCACCTACAATGAAATTGTCAAAAGTGAACTTTGAATTCAGGTTGCAGTAGCCAAGTTTCGCAGTTAGGTCTGGGTTTGCATTCGTTTGGAAAATAGGAAGCTCATCAACTAAAAGAGTAGATCTATCTTTAGTTGCTAAGTCTACCATGTCAGGATCAACTTCAAACTTAACTTTGAGCAATTTTCCGTAATTTATTGAAAGCAAATCGCTGATAGTTTTTTTATGTTTTGTCTGTAAAATGTTTGAACTAAAAGTCGAATGGGTACCAATTATCGCAGTACCTTCATCAATTTTTTTCAATTCAGTGTACTTGAAAAATCTATTATATGTACTAGGTTCAAGTCTGATTTCAAGCTGAGTTTGTGTTTTTTTCCAAATTGTCGATAAGTCCAAGTTTTAGGTAAGTAAATATCTGTATGTTATAGAACTAACTATTGTCATAAACGAATGATGTAGAATAGCATTTTTCCAAAAAGTTATCCACAAAATTGGGCAGTTTGGCAGTAAAGGCAGTCTGGCAGTCTCGGTGGGGCGTGTAACAGTTGGGCAGTGTGGGATCCCTAAGTTAAAACCACATTAGTTACGATAAATAATGATTGCGCATTTCATTATCGACTAGTCTATACAAAATCCAAATAATTATTCTATAAAAGTTATCAAAAATAATTTTGATCTTTCTTTTAAATTACACAAGCAACTTGAATCCTTCAAGTCTTGTGTGGCAATAAATTGCCTTGAGTAATTTCTAGATTTAGTAACTAAGTTATACTTAAAAGATCCCAATACATTTTTACAAAATTTTTGAAATGATTGCAAGTAAAAAATGAGAAAATTTTTTATTTTGTTTTACAAAATAAAAATGCAAACTTTTAGTCATTATGACTGTGGATTATGCAAACATTGTCAAATTTAAATTTCAATGCAGTGTTTATAAATGTAAAAAATATTCTAAGAATTATGAAAATAATGCTTGGATAAAAATATCTTTTTAAGTTGATTTATATTGACAATCTTAATTAGGTTTGTTTATAAATATACTGATATTTCCCAGAATGGATCTTGTTACATATAAATTTGCTAGATATGCTAAAATACGACGATGTCAAACACTAAAGATTTGCTTAAACAACTCGTCAAAACAAGCTTTAAACTTAGATACAACAATTCTGTTTTGGGTCTGATTTGGGTGATTTTGAAACCGTTTTTGATGTTTCTGATCCTATACTTTGTATGGACAAACCTTTTCGGGAACAAGGAATCATACTTTGCACCTAAATTAATGCTTGGCATTGTGATTTGGACATTCTTCAATGAAGGTGTAATATTTGGAATGAATGGATTGCTTGACAAAGCGTCAATTATTCTTAAAGTTAACTTTAATAGGCAAATTGCTGTCATATCGTCAAGTTTGATGTCAGTAATAAATTTGACAATAAATTTAGTTTTGTTTGCATTTATATTTGCAATTTCAAATACAGCCAAGTCAGAGCATTTCTTAGGTGTGACCAATCCAGGAAATTATTTAATTGGGATGATTCTTTTTCTTTCGTTTCTCTTTGCTTTATACTTGATCATTTTAGGGATTTCTTTTTTTCTTAGCATAATCATTGTGAGAATCCGAGATCTTCAGCATGTGATGGAATTATTTTTTGCTATGTATTATTGGTTGACTCCAGTACTGTTTACTTATGCGTTTGTTGTAAACAGTAATAACATATTTTATGCTTTGGTTATAAATAACCCCATAGGTTGGCCGATCGAGTTTGGCAGATCGTTGATAGTTATGAATCAAAGTTTATCGTCCTCGGTTGTTGGTATTGATAAGTTGGTACTGCTACTAACGATGGGTGTTTTTTTGATAGTTATAGGTAATTACTTTTTCAAAAAGAAAGTAAGTTCAATAGCAGAATATTTTTAAAAGTATTTAGCCGAAGTGGCGAAATTGGTAGACGCGCTACGTTCAGGTCGTAGTCTTTCATCAGGTGCAGGTTCGACTCCTGTCTTCGGTAAACTTGCTTTATAATATCAACTTAGTTTTGACTATTGTCCAATACATTTGCTATACTCACCTTTGTGAAAAATGACATGCAAAGAAAAACTCCAATTGTTGCTGTGATGGGTCATGTAGATCATGGCAAGACGTCTCTTTTGGATTCAATAAGAGGAACAAAGGTAGTAGATACTGAACATGGTGGTATCACACAATCAGTTAGGGCTCATCAAATTGAAGTAGAAAGAGATGGAGAAAGTAGAAAAATTACATTTATTGATACTCCAGGACACGAGGCTTTTCATCAGATGAGAAGTAGAGGTTCTGAAATAGCAGATGTCGCAATTATCGTGATTGCACATAATGATGGGATACAATCGCAAACAATAGAATCAGCAAAGTTTGCAAAAGAGAATAATTTACCAATCATAATTGCACTAAACAAAATAGATTTGCCAGGGGAAAACGAACAAAAGTTACTAACCGATTTATCTGCAAAAGCTGGAGTGAACACTGAAGAATTTGGAGGTGATGCGATCTTGGTCAAGGTATCAGCAAAAACGGGAGAAGGTTTGGATAAATTGCTAGATAGTATATTCCTTTTGTATGACTTGCAGACAAAAGAAGACGCTGACTTAACTGGTAGCCTTGCTGAAGGTATAGTGCTGGAGGCAAATGTTGATAAGTCATTTGGCAATGTTGCATTGGTAATTTTGAAAAAGAGTCAAATTGCTGCAAAAGGTACTTTCTATGTCGCGAATTCCCAGTTTAGTTCAAAAATCAGAACTTTACTGAATTCAAATCAAATTCCACAAGATGTTTTTTTCAGTGGTGATCCAGTATGGCTTGTTGGGCTTGAAGAAACTCCGAATGTTGGACAACTGATTCGTATATTTGATGACAAGAAAGTAGCGGAGAACGAAGTTCAAGATATCCGTGATCGTGAAAGTGAAAATGTAGACTTTTTGGATCCAATTTCAATTCTCAAAAATATATCAAATGCTGCCGAATCATCCAGTGAGAGAAAGAGGCTAAATGTAATTTTGAAGGCAGATACAATGGGTTCTCTAGAAGTAGTTGCACAAGAATTAATGAAACTGAATGATGATTTTGTAGAAGTTGTGATAAAAGAAAAGGGAGTTGGAGAAATCAATCAATCCGAGGTTAGGAGGGCAAAGGATATTGGAGCTATAGTAATTGGGTTCCGAAGTAAAGTTCAAGATGATGCAAATAGACTTGCAAGACAAGAAAGAATTCTTGTAAAATCCTACCAGATAATTTACGAATTAGTTGAAGAATTGGAAGATGCTCTAACTGGGTTATTGGAACCAGAAGAGGAAGAAGTAGAAGTGGCAAGGGCAAGTGTCAAGAATGTTTTTAAGCTTACGAATGGAGATTGGATTGCGGGATGTAGTGTTCAGAAAGGGACTGTAATAAAAGGATACAAGGCTCGATTGGAAAGAAGTGAAGAAATTGTTGGGAAGGGTAAAATCACATCATTGAAGATACTTAAAAACGAGGTCAAAGAAGTAGAAAAAGGAAAAGAGTGTGGAATAATGATAGAGCCTAACATTGAACCTATGGTAGGTGATGTAGTGGTTTTGTACAAAGTTGAACACTAACTAAGAAATGCTCTCATATAAAATACGAATTAATAATTCAAATATCTTCTGTTGTGCCTGACGGCACATACTCTCACACAAACTTCAACTAACTCTTGTTTTATATTTATACAATGAAATACTTAATTATACTTCCACATCCTGATGATGAAACATACTTTGTCACAGGAATGATCCACAAACTAAAAAAATCAAACAATGAAATCAAAATCGTTATTTTGACAAAAGGTGGTGCAGGCAAGAATTATATAAAAAGGACACCCATTCCTTGGGGAAAGAAAATTGCGAAGCAAGACGGAAAGAGTTTAGAACAAATTCGATCTATAGAATTTGAAAATGCTATGAAGATATTGAAAATAGAAAATTATAGATTATTTGATTTTGAAGATGGAGGATTGAACGCAGAAAAATCAAAAATTAAAGATTTAATAATTGAACAAATCGAAAGTTTTAAACCAGATTCAGTCATCACTTATGACAATACTGGAGTTACTGGACATCCAGATCATATAATAGTTTCTGAAATTCTATATAACTTACAAAAGTTAGATAAATTTACTTTCGAGCTATTACTTATAACTGGAGGACAGTTCGAAATACAAAACTTTTGTAAATTGGAAAATTATAAACACAAGTTTGATGCAAACTTAGTCATTCAACTTTCGATTTTTGATACAATTAGAAAAATAAGAGCAATAAATATATACAAATCACAGTTTCCGATTTTGAAAAGAATTCAAATATTTGCAAAGTTTATAATTGATCCAAAAGAATATTTTATAAAAATTATTGACCACGAACCAATTTTCGAGTTTGTGGAATTTGAAATATAATGCTAAAAATCTATAATACACTAACAAAACAAAAAGAAGAGTTTCATGCCTTATACGAAAAGAATTCCGTCCCGTTAAGCGGGACACCTTCTCAAGGGAAGGAATCAGACAGATTAGTTACAATGTATAACTGTGGTCCAACTGTTTACGACTTTGCTCATATCGGAAACATGCGAGCTTTTTTGATGGCCGATATTATCCGTCGAAGTTTAGAATTTCTGGGTTACGAAGTTCATCAGGTTAGAAATTATACAGATGTTGGCCATATGACTATGACTGAAGTTCAAAGGGAACTAAATAAAGAAGCTGAAATAACTGACGCTGAGGATGGTTTAGATCGTATGGACAAAGCTGCGAAGCGAGAGGGTAAAACTGTTTGGGATATAGCTGAATTTTATATCAATGCTGTTGATAAAGACTGTGAAGAGATGAATTTCTTAGCTCCTACAGATAGACCAAGAGCTACAAATTACATCAAAGAACAAATTGAGATGATTCAAGAGCTAGAAAAAAGAGGATTTACTTATGATACTGCTGAAGCAGTTTATTTCGATACTGCGAAATATGAAGAATTTGTAAAAGCTAATTCTGAACTAAAACTATTAAATTATGGAATTTTAACGGGACAAAACTTAGCTGAAAAGAAAACTGCAGTAAGAGATGAAGTGAATGAAGATCAAAACAAAAAAAATCCTGCTGACTTTCGACTTTGGCAAAAAATAATTGGAAATAATTCTGAACATATTATGAAGTGGGAAAGTCCTTGGGGAGTTGGTTTTCCAGGTTGGCATATAGAATGTTCTGCTATGAGTAGATCACTTCTTGGCGAAACTATCGATATACATACAGGTGGAGTGGAGCATATCCCTGTTCATCATACAAATGAAATTGCCCAGTCAGAAGGTTCAAGTTTGCAACCTTTTGCTAAATATTGGATTCATAATGAATTTATTTTAATTGATGGAAAGAAAATGAGTAAGTCGCTTGGGAATTTTTATAAACTTCAAGACTTGGTTGAAAAGGGTTTTGATCCAATGGACTTGAGATATTACTATCTTACTGCAAATTTTAGAAAATCGCAAAATTTTACTTTAGATGAACTTACTAAAACTCGCGAAGTGAGACTGAAATTGGTTGAAAAAGTTAAAAAAATAAATGCTGAAAACCTTTCGCCTCACGATAGTTCGGCACCTTCCTATGAGGAAGGAATAATTAATTTATCTCAAGAAGCTCAAGATCTATATCATGCATTTAAATCTGGAGTTGAAGATAGTTTCAATATGCCAGTTTGTTTGTCAATATTGATCAAAACTATAAATTCTAAATTAGACTCAAAAGAAAAGTTATATTTAATTCACGAGTTTGATAAAGTATTGGGTCTGAGATTTGCATAGTTTACATTAAGGCATTTGAGTGATAGAATTTTCTAGGTACACAAAAAAATTGCATTGACCGAACATTATGAAAAAATTAAATATAATCATACCTATATACAATGAAGAAAGGCAACTTCGAGAACATGTTGAGAAAGTTCGAGAGTATGCATTGAAAAATTTAGGTGAAATGGAATGGAAAATTATAGTAGTTGATAACAAATCTAGTGATAATTCAAACAACATTTGCATTGAACTCAAAAATGATTACAAAGAATTTGAATTCATACGACTCGAGATAAAGGGAAAAGGAATTGCACTAAGAACTGCGTTGGAGCGCTATGACTATGACTATGCATTGATGATGGATTTAGATTTGTCTACAGATATCAAACATATTGCAGAAGCAATGGGTAAATTTGCAGAAGGATATGACATGGTAATTGGCAGTAGATTGACGAAAGGCTCTAAGGTAATAAATAGATCTCTAAAGAGGAGCACCCTTTCAATCATAAATGTAATTTTGATAAAGCTGATAACGAGATCAAGATTCCATGATTTCAAGTGTGGATTTAAGGCTATCAATGTTGATACTGCAAAAAATTTGGTTCCATTGACGAAGGATGATACATGGTTTTTTGATTTTGAGCTTACATTGTTAGCAGAGAAGTTTGGGTACAAGGTATTTGAGCTTCCAGTCACGTGGATTGATGATAAAGAATCAAAAGTAAATGTAAAGAAAGTTGCTAGAGCAGATCTGGGCGGTTCGTGGAGGGTTATGAGGGAGAGGGTGTGGAGAAGTGATAAATGAAAATGATTAATATTCAAAGTTCAGTAAAAAGCAAAAAAGTGCTTGCGTTTGATGCTGATGGAACGCTTGTGATTTCAAAAACCACAATGGATTCAGAAATGGTTCAGGTTTTGGATAAATTACTGGACAAATTCTTAATTGTTATAATCTCAGGGACCAATGCGGAGGTATTTAAAAAGAATATAGTTGACCAATTTCCCAAAAGTGATAGTTTAAAGAATCTTATAATTTGTCCAGTTGTTGGAACACAAAGGTTTGAATTCGATGATAAATTAAATTGGAATAGGGTTTTCTTTGAAGAATTGACAGGAATGGAAAAAGAAGAAAGCATCAAAGCGGTTAAAATTGCAGTAGAAAAATTTAATTTAAAAACTAATGCTGAATGGGGAAATATCATTGAGGATCGAGGTTCACAAATCACATTGTCGACTTTAGGACAAAAAGCACCAGCTGATGAAAAACAATTATGGGATCCAGATTTGAAAAAGAGAAAAGAACTTAGAAACTTCATTGATCCACTTCTCCCGGAAACCATGGAGGCAAAGATTGGAGGGCTGACATCGATTGATATCACAAGAGTAGGCATGGATAAGGCTTATGGAATGAGCATGTTTCTTGAATCAAGGAATCTAAGAAATGAAGATGTTTTGTTCTTTGGAGATCATTTGGAGCCAGATGGCAACGATTATCCAATCAAGTTGATGGGTATCGATTGTGTTGAAGTAGATAGTGTCGAAGACACTAAGACCTACCTAAGGCAAATATTAAATATTAAACATTAAACCAAACTAATGCAAGCACTAGATCAACTAAAAACTCAATTATGTGATGTTATTGAAACTCCGAAATTAACTCAAGAAGAATTTGATAAAGTAAAGAAAAATTACAAAATAGTTTTAATGGCTGGCGGAGAGAGTTCAAGATTTAAAGAAGTTCCAGGAAGTACAGCTACAAATAAATCTGCCTTTACACTTCCAAATGGTGATACTATGATAGAAATGACAATTAGAATGTATGCTGAAGCTGGTTTAAAAGATTTTCTAATTTTAGTTTATCATCATGCATCAAGTATAATTGATCTTCTTGGTTCAGGTGACAAGTATGGAGTGAATATCGACTATTGTTTTGATCCCGAAAAACCAGTAGGAAAAGGTGGTGCAATTCGTAATGCTTATGAAAAGGGGCATCTGAAAAAAGAGGAAAAGTTTATAGTCCACAATCCAGATGATGTCATTCTCAATTATTCTGGGAGCTTTCCTTTAGATATAATCTCAGCCCATGAATATGCAGAATCTAAAGGCTGTGAATCAACTGTTGTAAATGTTTTGGAAACACCTCATCAGTATACAGGTATGATGATAGAAAAGGGATTTGTAACAGAAGTAGTGATGTATCCGATGTTGCCAATCCCAATTCATACCGGTATAACCTTATTTTCGAACAAGGTCTTTGAAAGGTTTAAAATATTTTCATATGATAAACCAACTGACTTTGAGAAAATTTTGTTTCCTATATTATCGAATGAAAGAAAACTCTTTGCAATTGCAATTCCCACAGGTAGTTGGATTGCAGTAAATAATTTAAAAAGTTATAAGGAATTAATTAAGAAATTAAACTTAGAAGAAAAATAATGCATCAAAAAGTAGAAATCAAAAAACTATCAATCATAATCCCTGCCTATAATGAAGCTAAGACGATAACTCAAATTTTGGATGAGGTGAAAGATGTAGATTTGGGTTCAATTCAAAAAGAAATTATCGTTATAAACGATGCAAGTAAAGATGGGACATTAGAAAAACTTCAAGAGGTCAAGAGTAAGTACAACCTGACAATATTGAATCAAGAAATAAATCAAGGGAAAGGCGCTGCATTGAAAAGAGGAATTTTGGCATCAACTGGAGATGTAGTGATAATTCAAGATGCAGATATGGAGTATGATCCACATGAATATTCTAAGCTTCTTTACCCTATTCAAAGAGGAAATGCTGATGTAGTTTATGGTTCAAGGTTCGTAGGTGGGGAACCACATAGGACTTTTTATTATGCAAACAAACTAGCAAATAGTTTTTTGACAACATTTTCAAATCTTATGACTGGATTTGACCTGACAGATATGGAAACTTGTTATAAAGTCTTTAAAGCAGATTTGATCAGAGAAATTGCAAAAGATTTAGAAGCAAAAAGATTTGGATTTGAACCTGAAGTTACAGCAAGACTAAGCAGAATTAAGAATTTACGACTGTACGAAGTTGGAATTTCATATTATGGTAGGTCGAAAGAGGAGGGTAAGAAAATTAATTGGAAAGATGGAGCCAAAGCAATTTGGGAAATTATCAAATATGCAAACCCTCAAAGCACATTTAATCAATTTATTAAGTTTTTGCTGGTTGGTGGCACTGCATTAATTTTAAATTGGATTATTACTGAATTTCTGAAGTCTAGGATAGGGTCATCTGTACTTGGTCTTCCAAACTATTTCATCCCAGTTGCATTAGGATTTTTTATTTCTGGATTATATAATTACTTTCTGAACAAAAGATTCTCATTCGAATATAGGGACAAACCAAATAAATTTGGAAGTTTCGTCAGATTTTGGCTTGTCTTTGGTAGTGGAATAATTATTGCAATTGTCGTCAGTTTTTTGTGGAATGAAGTGTTCAAAGGAAATTCTTTCTATACAACACCAATTAGTTCTGTTGTCGTTTTACTTTGGAACTTTATAGGGCACAAAAAATTTACCTTTAAAAAATAATAAAGCTGGTAGGTTTTCTTTCAAAAATGAATACCGTTTTGAATTTGAGAGTCCTGATAATCAAATTCGTAAAATAAGGCACTTTTAAAATGGAGTTTTTTGTAAAGTAAATACATGCCTTTTTATGTGCGAAATAAGTGTTTTATAACTTACAAGTTTTCTTCGTAAGAAATAATTAATTTAATGTTAAATAAACCAACACATAAACAAATTATTGCCTTACGCAAACAAATTATAATCCTTATATTCAATAAATACTTGGCAAGAGAGCCAAAAGAAGAAGAGCTAAATTATTATCTAATTTCTTCAATATCAATTGAAGAAATTCTAGCATTCGTCTTAAACTCAGAAGAGGCTGTGAATATCAGAAGTAAAAAAGAAATAGATTCGAAGAATGAGACATTGAAAATAACTATACAAAATCAGCAAGATGAAGAAAGGGTCTTATTCAAAAAGATATTTAAATTATTATGGGAGAATCAATATGGAAGAATTGATCGCTTATCGCCAGTAAAGATTCAGTATAATGATCGTATATTGTCACTAAGACTCGATGATATGTATATTTTAGGCGAAATGGAGGCTGGAGCATATGAAATTTTTGATATAGAAAGATTGGTACACAAGACGATTTCACTTGTGGATGTTGGTCTAAATGTAGGACTTAGTGTTGTTAGGTTTCAGGATCAACTACAGAAGTTAGGTTTGGAAATTAATTCATTAACCGGTGTTGAGCCATTAACCTCGAACATTTTACTTGCTAAAAGAAACATAAAAATTCTTGGAATTCAAAAAGCTAATTTACTACAAAAATGTCTTTCAGAAACAGAAGGTAAAAGTGAACTATATTTCCCTAATGAAATTAATACAAATTGGGGTGGAGTACAGTCAAGAGCCTCCGCCAAAGGTTCATTAATTGAAGAATGTTCAAATATAAAGTTCTTAGATTTGCTAAACGAACATACTTTTGAAGATGTCAATATTTTAAAGATTGACATTGAAGGTGCAGAGAAAGACTTATTTGCTACTGATCAAAATGTGCAACTATTAGAAAAGTTTGACTATTTATATATAGAAAATCACGATTGGCTAAATAATGAGGAATATTTCTCTGAAATTGATAGAAAAATTCTTAAACGTGGGTTCGTTCAATCCGTAAATACTGCCAATGTAGTATATAGCTTAACAACAAATAGGGATAAATGTTATATTAAGTATTAACCGTTTTCTGATTTATATTCAGCATGCAAGATAATATAAAGCACGCCATTTCATCAAAGTTATTCTCAAACTTCTTGGTGTTTTTTTTGTTAGTAATTGGATTTTTCACTTTCATAAAGAACTACAATAGTTTGGATACAATTCCTCATGGAATCAATGAATTTCTGGGTAATGGCTATTTTGGCTGGTTTGATCAGGGAGAATATCTAAAAATGGCTATTGATATGTCAGAGTTTACTCTTAATCACGAAAGATTTCTGTATGGTCCAGGATATCCAATAATTGGAAGTATAGGCATCTGGCTGGGTTTGGCTAAGATAGACCCCTTTTTGTGTGGTGGTGTAATGATATACTCTTTATCTATAATAGCTGTATACCTGAGCGTTAAGACATTGCTCAATGAAAGTAAGTATAAATATATATTTTCTCTTATGGGTGTTGCAATTTATATATTTCTTACACCAGTCTTAGAAAATACGATAGTTCCGTGGAACTCGACGATAAATTTGCTTGTGATCTCTATTCTTTTAATTATCACCTCAACCAAGGAGCATCTAACATATAAACTACTTATACTATTTTCCATTCTCACTGCATGGGTCTTCAGTGCTAGATATGTAGATGTAGTATGGTTCTTTATTTTAGTTTTGTTTTACATAATTATTACTGAGTATCAAGATTGCAAAATATTACTGAGAAAGATTCTATTCTTTTCGTTATCACTAATTGTCTTTATAACACCAATTTTGTACCTAAATAAGACCTACTTTGGTGAGATTTATAATACTCCATATATAAATCATAAAGATGAAACTGGTGGAAACGATCAAGAGGTATCTAGATATTCTCCCAAATATATATTACCAAGCTTGCAGTCTATATTTCTTGGGACAAACTCAGGAGTAAATACCAAGCTATTTCCGAAAACTTATGTAAATGAATCAAATATCAATAGTAACTATCCAGGATTAATAATTAAATATCCATGGATGCTTGTTTATCTGATATCAATTGTTTACTTTGTAATAATGAAGAACAAATACCTTTCTATCCTAAATGGTGTTGTGGCAATATCATTTCTTTTTTATAGTTCATTTCCTGCGTTCACCGGGTTTAATGTTATATATGGATGTTTGCATTACACTAAAGCCTGGTTTCCAATTATGATAATCACTACAATTGTTTTTATAGCAGAAGTATTCTTTATAGTTTCAAAAAGAAATGTTAAATAAATTTGTAAAATTAACGACAAGTAAATTATTTATATTAATTATTTGGATAGTTATTTTTGCTTTCGCTTGTTATACAAGATTTGGAACGATTAACTATTATCATGGCTTTTTAAGTGATCAAGGAAGAGATGCATTGGTAATTTCGCATATGAAAGACACGGGACAACTAATTACATTAGGTCCAGCTTCATCTCAAGGAAACTATTCGTTACCTCCATTGTATTATTATCTTATATCTCCAACAGTTTATCTCAGTGATGATCCAAAGATCCAAGTAATTCCAAATGCAGTTTTTTCGTTCTCTACTATATTCTTATTTGGATTGTTGGTTTATTTTGTGGTAAAGGACATGATATCTGATTCGAAGGTACGATCTGAGCTGTTAGATAAATTGTTACTGATTTACTTGCCCATACTATCCTCAGTTTGGTGGTTGTGTCTCGTAAATGATGTCATACTTGCTGATGTAGAATGGAACCCAACGCCGATTCCATTTTTTACGATCAGTTTGTTACTACTAAGTTACATAGTACTCAAGCGAAGTAATCCAAGTCTCTATCTGTGGATACTTTTAGGGCTTGTGACTGCGATAGGGTCAAATCTACATTCAACTACTCTGATGATATTTCCTATGCAATATTTGATAACGGTTGCATACAAAATGATGAAGGATAGAAAGTCCTCGGTTCCTGGCGCTCTAGCTAGTTTACTCATAATTTTTCTTCTACATATACCTTATATATATGCTGAAATTCAAAATCACTTCGTAAATTCATTGAATCTTATTAAGCAGTTGTTCGCAAGTTCAAATAATGAAATCCACACCCTTGATGATCTCCTAAACAATTTTGGGAGAACGCTGTATTACTTGTTTTCCAAATATTTAATTCCAAAAGACAGCTTAGATAAATTCTCTTTATCATTGGGTTCTGGATTATTACTTTTTGTTATCACTGAGTCAAAAAAACTATTCAAAGGTAATGTCATATTGAAGCTCTCGGCTTCAATATTTCTTATTTATATGGTTTTTGCAACTATGTACTTTGGTGACATTCATTTTCATTACCAATATCTTATTACCATATTGGTGATGTTATACTTTATCATCCTCTTGAGGGTATCTATAAATAGCAGAAATTTGCTACTTGGGATTTGCGTAATCTCATTTATTGCCATTTCAATCGGGATAAATTACAAACAAACAATGTCGTATATTGATAATCAATTTACTTCTCAAGACAGTCTATTTGATACAGTTGATATGAACTTTATTATTGATAAAGTCCCGAATGATTCAAATGTCTGTTTGCAAGATAACTACAACGCATTTCATTCCAGTATTGAATATATAGTTAAATTATCTAACAAAGATATAAAAATAAACAAAGAGTGTGCAAATGGATTCTATATGATAAAATGTGAAAACAAAATATTTTATATTATTAACTAAATTTTAAATTTATGTCAAAGAAAGCCTTTATAACTGGTATTACAGGTCAAGATGGTGCTTGGCTTGCAAAATATTTATTATCACTTGGATATGAAGTCCACGGAGGAGTGCGTAGAGTAAGTAATCCATCCTATCCTAAGTTAAAGTATCTAGGGATCTTGGACCAAATAACGATGCATGAATTTGAATTGTCTGAGTTTGAAAATATGAGACAGGTTATAAAAGATGTTATGCCGGAAGAATTCTATAATCTAGCAGCGCAAAGTTTTGTAGGAACTAGTTTCAAGCAACCTCTTACTACACTTGATATAGATGGAGCTAGTGTAGCAAAACAACTTGAGATCTTTAGGGAGTTAAAACCTGATATAAGGTATTACCAAGCCTCAACATCCGAGCTTTTTGGTAAGGTGCAGGAAACACCGCAATCCGAAACCACGCCTTTTTATCCAAGAAGTCCATATGGTGTAGCAAAATTATATGCGCATTGGATGGTAAGAAATTATCAAGAAAGTTACAATATATTCGCTACTGCAGGTATTCTTTTTAATCATGAATCCGAGTTGAGGGGACAAGAATTTGTTACTAGGAAGATTAGCATGCATGCAGCAGCGGTTGCAAAAGGTCAAGATGTTCTTTTAGAACTAGGCAATTTAGATGCGAAGCGTGACTGGGGTTATGCCAAAGAGTATGTTGAAGGTATGCACAAGATATTGCAAGCTGATCATCCAGATGTATATGTGTTGGCAACTGGAGAAACTACTTCGATTCGAGATTTTGTAACCGAATGTTATTTCCATATAGGTATAGAGTTAGTCTGGGATGGCAAGGATGAAAATGAGTTTGCGACAAATAAAGAAGGCGGTAAAGTGCTTGTAAAGGTCAATCCCAAATTCTATAGACCTGCAGAAGTAGATTTGCTGTTGGGGGATGCTGCAAAGGCAGAAAAAGAACTTGGTTGGAAAGCCCACACTAATGCAAAAATGCTTGCCAAATTAATGGTAGAAAGCGATATTCGCGACAAAAAAGATTTTTAAAAACATGGAAAATTCATCAAAAAAAACAAAAGTACTTATCAACATGGCCAATACTGGACACTATGCAAGCGGGATTCAGCAGGATTTATTTCGGGTCATGGAGGCGCTAATACAAGATGACAAGTACGACATCAGTCTACTTTGGTACGATGTTGTGGGTAGACTTGATATTTATAAACTAAAAAACTCACAACATAAATCTAAATCTCAAAAGATCGTTGCAGATTCACAGGCTGTAGCAATTTTGACTGGATCAGACAGTGTGGTTATAAATAGACTCGGCAGATTAGCTAAACTTTATAATAATCTCAAATTATTATCACATGTATATGATGTTTTATTTAAAAGAAGTTTTCAACTAATCAAGATAGACAAGGTTTTCAATAATTTAATAATTGACAAATTCTTGACAAAGGTTATTACAAAAGATGTCAGGGACAAGCTGAGTAATGTTCAGATATTCATAGCTAACTATTCAGATTTTTCCGATATTCAAAGAAGTAGAGTTTCTAGTAAGTTACCTCGACCTAACATTGATACATATGAATTTGATTTCTTCATTACTGCAACTGAAAGAGGATTGAAAGTATCCCCTAATACTAAGCAAATCATACGAGTGTATGATTTGATTCCGATACTGTGTCCAACATATGTAGCAGGAGCATTTCACAGATCAATGTATCAAGATCAAAGCATAAGACAATCAATAAAAACTGGCAGCATTTTTGTCGCTGATTCGGAGCCAGTAATAAAGGATTTTCAAAGCATGTATCCTAATTTAAGGAATGAAAATGCTTTTTCAATTGCTCCTGCTATTTCTGATATATACTTTAACGAAGTGAACGCAACCAAGCTCTTAAACATTATAGAAAGCCGATACAGCTTAAATGTTTTTGGAATCATTGACGATGACAAAAAAGATAAAATTTTAGAACAATTGCAAAACCTGGAATTCGACTATATTTTAACCGTTGGAACTATTGAGCCAAGGAAGAATATTTTGGGAATGCTTAAGATGTATTCGGAGATTGCTGATAAGTATTTTATCCAAAACAAAAGGAAGCTAAAATATATTTATGTAGGTGGATTAGGTTGGATGTATCAAGATATTATTGCTAGCATGAGAAGCCATGTTTTGAAGGGGGAATTCATATTGCTTTCTGATGTAACAAACTCAGAAATCAGAATATTGATGTCAATGGCTAAGGCATTCACTTTTATTTCTTTTGAAGAAGGTTTTGGTATGCCTCCTCTAGAAGCTATGGCATGTGGATGTCCAGTTTTGTCTTCTGGAATTCCAGTACATAAATGGGCACAAGGTGACGCAGCTTTTTATACTGACCCTTATGATATAAAAGATGCAAGCGAGCAACTAATGAAAATATTGACACATAGAGATTCGGAAGAAGTTAAAGAGAAAATAGAGCTGGGATATCTACAAGCTAAGAAGTATTCTCAGTATAACATCAAAAATCAATGGTTAGAACTTCTGGATAAGCTTTCGTCAGAACCTAATTCGAAAAACTAACTTATGTCAAAATTCCTTAACCCAACAAAATGGTTGATTTTCTGTTTAATACTTCTGTTATCTTTATGGACGCGATTTCAACCTTATATTGATGACTCTGGAAAGTTTTCTGTAACTGTGAAACCAACTGATTCTACTGTATTTGATGAAGCATACTTCATACCTCAAACTGAGAATTATTACTTCAACCAGTATTACTTTGATATACACCCCCCCTTGGGTAAGTTTCTTTTCTATTTAGGCAGTAAAATATATGATGGTACAGCACCAGGAGGCCTATCAAACAAAGAATCTTTAGATTCTACACAATTAGGCAATAAGCTCGATAATTATAAAAATTTATTGAATACAGAAGGGTTTAGATTATTTCCAAGATTATTTGGGAGTATGATAGGACCAATGCTATTTTTGATTGTGTATGAAATTATCAATTACAAAAGTAGGTCAAAAAGTTACATAGTTCCCTTTATGGCATCACTTCTTGGTATTTTCGAGATTAGCTATATTGTGGAGTCAAGATATGCTCTTTTGTCGCAGATCTTATTATTTTTTATTCTGTTAACTATGTTTTTCAGTTTGAAATATTTCTATACAGCAGACAAGAAAATGCAATTGCTTTGGGCATTTCTTAGTGGTATCACCTTGGGTTTAGCAATATCTACAAAATGGTTTGCAATATCTACAATTGCTTTTCTAGCTATCTTGTTATTTGCAAAGAACTACAGAGTATATACTTTAAGAAGAGACGAATTACTTGATTTGATAAATTCAAAAGCAGACCAGTTCAGTAGCAAGTTAAATATAAATAAAGTGAGATTATCGTTGAAATCATGGACAAATACTATTCTTAGTGTTACTTCGAAAACTATTCTCCAACTTGGTTCTATTTTGGGAATATCTCTCCTAATATACCTCTCAATTTTTGCAATGCATTTTGCAATGATCAAAAATTGGAATGCTTTGCCAGATGTAAACAATGCAGAAGTAAGCGATTTTTGTCCTGAATGGGTCAATGATTTACGAAATAATACGAATACAGCGACATACTGGTGCAAACTGAAAGCCTATACTTCTATTCAACTTAGATACAACAAGAATGTACCTGCTCTAGATTTTACAAAGCCAGATGAAATAGGGTCTAGTTGGATGACTTGGCCTATCATGAGTAGAACGATAAGTTATTTTTGGTCAACAGATGGATCAAATGAATACGCTTTTGTTTACTTGGTAGGAAATCCGGTAATTTGGCTTATATCCCTATTATCAATCATTATTTCTGTCAGCATTTTATTACTGAAGTTGTTGAACCTTAGAAATTTTGAATCTAAAGATGCTGTCTTGGTAGGGCTTATTGTATTATACTTTGGCAACTGGTTACCTTACGCTCTTATAGAGAGAGTTATGTATATGTATCATTATATGCCAGCACTACTTATTGGGATGATCCTCTTTGGGTATATCTTACATTTTTATCTAATGCCAAGGATCAATGTGTTGCAAGATTTCGTCAAAGAACATCTTAATGAAATGGATGATATTAAAAGTAATTTGAAACCAAATCCAGATCCAAGTTCTAAATCTATTTTCAGTAGATCTGGTATATTGAAGCTACTTGAACTTAATGATTTGTTTAATCTAATTTTTATCATACTGACATTATTAGCTATTTTGCTTGGTTACATATTGTATTATCCATTCGCTTACCTGCTTCCAGTAAACAAAACATATTTTGAAAAAGTATCTATTATGAAAGAATGGAATATGAAGTGGCCAGGGAATTGATTTTTATTGACATTTGTAAAATAAAAATATAAACTACAAAAATTACTCGTAAAATTAAACACTGCTCAAGATGTTGCATTTAAACAAACGAAAATTATCTTTGGTTTTACTCATAATCTTTCTGATTCTTCTAGTTGCAAGTTTTCTTGTTATTAGTAATATTTTAAGAAAGCAAAATATTGCTCCCGATCGACCTTCAGCATTTAGTGGGAGGGCAGTAGAGATACCTACACCTGCTAGTAATATTACATGTGGAGTGAAGATAGAATCAGTATCAGATAATTGTAATTCTGGCTGTAGTTTTTACGGAGACCCACAATCTGGAGGGATATATAGTAAAGAAGATGCATATAGATGTGGAACAAGAAACAACAGTAATGATTCCCTAACTCAAACTTTGTCTTTGAGAAATACAACTGGCTATACAATAGATGTTAGATACGGTAAACTGCCACAATGAATCAATGACATACTCTTGTATGTCACAATACGGTAGTCACTGGGATGATCAAGATAATCAATACTTCTCATGCGATCAAAATCCAGGCCAAAACGATAAATCAGTTCAAAAGATCACGCTACAAGCAGGAGAAACAAAAAATATTACAGTCGGGAGAAATTATCCAATGAACTCTACAGCTCCATATGATAGATGTGGATCTGTTCAACTAGACTGGGGAATAATTGATGTTACCGAATATAAACCTAGTGGATACGTTACCAACTCAGGTGTATCTTGTAATCTAGCAAGACCGTCCGATGGAATGACAGTATCTGCTATGTGTACAACAGGCAAATCATGTACACAAGTTGTTACAAAGCCAAACTTGATAATACAAAAGCAAGGTAATGCAAGCTCAGCAAAAGCAGGTGATACAATTGAATACACAGTGAAAATATCAAATATAGGTAATGCTTCTACAAATGGAACAATTACAGTTCTAGAAGCACCCGTCCAAGGAGAATACTATACATACCAATCACTAGTAGCAGGAACTGGATGGACATGTACAAAGTACGATCCAAATCCACCCAACAATCCAAATCATAGAGTAGTATGTACAACGACAAAACAATATGTACCTTCAATAAATGTATGGGATACAGTTGTAAAGGTATATGTGAAGATCAATGATAATGCACCAGTAAACCATACTATTGTTGACCATGCAAGAATTATAGATTCAACCGATACAACAGATGGTGATACTACTGACTGGGCATGCGATGCAGACCTAGAAGGTGATAATGACAGTAATAATGATAATAATCAAGATAATTGTGACGGTTGGACGCTGACAATTACGCAAACTCCAATAAATGCAGTATGTGGAAGTGCAAATGGAGGAACAGGGACATGTGGCACTAGTATACCTACAGGAGATCTATGTAACCCAGGTAATGCTGGTAGTGAAACAATTTCATACCCACAAAATGGAGGAACTGTTTCATGGACATGCAGTGGAACAAATGGTGGAACAAGTGCAAATTGTTCTGCTAGTTGTTTGAAACCACCAACTCCAGTCAATGGAGTATGTGGAAGTGCAAATGGAACTAGTGGATCATGTAGCAGAACTCTCACACCACTATGTGCACAGGGGACAGCAAATCCTGCAAATCCTACGTTCTCCAATGGAACTGTTTCATGGACATGCAGTGGAACAAATGGTGGAACAAGTGCAAATTGTTCTGCTAGTTGCAGTAACCCAGTCTCAAGCTCAACACCAACAAGTACACCAGCAACTAGCTCAACTACTAGTACTCCAGTTGCTCAGTACCCAAATTTGATAATACAAAAGACTTCAGATACAAATGTCACCACAGGCGGACAAGTAAGTTACCAACTTAAGGTTCTGAATGTAGGTCAGGTTGCAACAAATAGTCCAATAGTAGTTACAGAAAATCTTCCTTCTACACTGACTTTCGTTAGTGCTAGTGGAACTAACTGGAATTGTAGTAATGTAGGTAATGATATTACATGTACAAGAAGTCAAGCATTAGGAGTGAATCAAAATTCCATAATTACAGTTGTTGCAAACATAAACACAGGATTTATTGGTAATATTTCAAACGTAGCTAGTGTCTCAGGAGGTGGAGAAATTGATACTACAGACATTAATTGTGATGTAGTTTCCAACCCTATCAATACAGTCAATAACTATGATAACTACGATAATTGTGACGGGTGGAATATCGATGTAGTTAGTACTCCGGTCGATGGTCTTTGCGGAGGAGCAAATGGTTCAGTTGGTTCTTGTTCAAGAGCTTTATATGATTTATGTCAAAAGGGGGTATCAAGTAATATTTCAACATTTAATAATGGAACAGCGAATTGGTCATGCAATGGAGTCAATGGTGGTTTGAGTGTAAATTGTTCTGCTAGTTGTACCGATATCACTTCAATGTCTAGTTCAGTTTCAAGTGAGGTTAGTACATCATCCATGAGTGATACAAGAAGTTCATTACTGACAAGTTTGGCTAGTTCAGTGAATATAACTTCGAGTAGTACATTACCAAACTCAGCAATTACTGATAGTTCGAAAAAGGGTTTTGTATTTTTTGTCGTAGGATTGATCTTTGTATTATCAATAGTTACAAAAATGAATTTACATACATTAAAAAAGGATATTCAATTTATAGAAAAAGTTGAAAGATCAAATTAACAATTTATTTATTAGCTGCCGAACAAGTTCCCCAAGTTTGTTAGGTAGAAAACTTTATTATGTTCAAAAAAACTGTCCAAACAATATCGTATACATTTTTGCTTTTTTCTGCATTCACGATTTTGTTTCCGTCTCAATCTCAAGCTGCAGTAACATCCTATATATCCAATGAAGTTGGTAATGGTTCAAATACACAGTCAATACGCAGTGCTGTTGATGATTTAGACAATGAGTGGTATTCAGATGTAACTGAATTGTATCAATGCAACGGAGAGAATTCAACACTGATCACTCGTAAACTGCTAAATGACTCTTTTGATGGTACAAATTTAGTAGTTGCAAACGGAGTTTCTGTTCATGTTCAGGTTGTTGAAATAGATTCGACGCAGAATATGATAAATCGAACCAGTGACTGGAATAGCAAAGTTTCAGGATGTGGAAATTCTAGTATACTTCAAGATAGTTCTCCAAGACCACAATCCCTTGTGGATAATAGTTGTTATGTAAATGAATTGCTAAATGCAGAAGATGGAAATAGAATTGGATTTTTGTTTAGTTTTTCTAGTCCAGTAAGTGCATTTGGTACATGGTTCGGAGATCTTGAAACGCGAAATCCAGATGTATTTGGTGGAGCATTGGCATTTGTTAAATATTATAATGAAGACAATGATGAGATTGGAAATGCCAACATAGCGACAAGTACTTCAAATCAATCTCTGTGTGGTTCGACTAGTTCAGAAAACTATTATGTAGGTTGTGGAAATAAAACAACAAGGTGGATTGGATTTCTAGCCGATGATTCAACGAAAGTATCAAAAATGCTTGTAATTGTTGGGGACGATGATACGGTCAATAGTACAAATGTAGAAGGTGAACTACCGTTCGAAGTAGCAGGTATATCTTCAACACAAGGTACTGATGAAAATATATCATTTATAGGCCCTACACTAGTCACTGCAAATGTTTGTACAGCAAGTACTTCATCTGACTCAGCATCAAGTGCAGTTACTGTGACTTCGACTCTAAGTAGTATGAATAGTTCAGGATCTTCTACTAGTTCGGTTTCTACCGTTTCTACAATGACCTCCTCAACATCGCAATTCGCTTCAACATCTATAAATTCGATTTACCCAATAAATATCAACTTCGGCGGTAATTTTCAAGGTGCAGTTGTTATTGGTGATGATAATGAAGTAAATCAACACTTTGAGAATAACTATTGTGGAAATTCTTGTTGTAATAATTGTGAGAATGAAGCTCAATGTTCAACAATTAGTAATTGCTCTTGCTCTACAACATCTAGTAATACATCAACTCAAATCAACAGTACAAGTGTAAGTAGTTTAGATTCTTCTGCAACAAGTAATTCTACACTTAGTTCAGTAGGGACAGCTACAAGTACATCAATATCTGCAAATTCTACTAGTACAATTTCATCAGAAATAGCTGGCTCGCAAAATACTTGTAATCAAATGACTTGTCAGAATTCTTGTTCAAACATGGCGACTACTACTGTTTTTTACATAAATATAATAGGCAATAATAACAATCTAAATATTGAGAATATTAATAATATTGTTAATAATTGCGTGAGGTGTCAAAGCAGCTGTTCTTCAGCAACCAACTCGTTATCAAGTGTAGCAAGTCAAAATACCTCCGACTTAACTAATACTAGTGAATCAGGATCAATGTCATCCTCAGTTTCGAATGCTTCTACTAATACTGTAAATAGTACAAATACTACTCAAGTTGCAAATACTTCTTCACTAACAGTCACTACTACCAGTAGTGGGGACGTAGCAGGTACACAAACTGCAAACACAAATTCAACATCTAGCGCTGGAAATGTTTGTCTGAATACTAACTTGAACTTAATCAAATCTCATATAGGTAATTTCGTGAAAGGCCAATCAGGAACATTTACACTCTCAGTGAGTAACTATGGTCCCAATGTAGCAAATGGACCGATTATTGTGAATGATACATTGCCTTTAGGTATGCAATTTTTATCATATGCTGGTAACGGTTGGGTTTGTGGAGCAGTTGGTCAAAATGTTACTTGCACAAGAAATTCGTCGATGCAGTTGAATGAAGTATCTCAAATAAATATAAATGTAAGTATAACAAATCAAACTCAAACAACATCAACGAATGTAGCATCTGTTTACTTTGCTTGTGGCGATCTAGATCCTGCTAATAATACAAGTTCAGATACAGTTACTGTAACAAATCCTGCGGTGTTGGGAGTGACAGATACAGGAAATGGTGATGGAGGTGCTATACTAGGAGAAACTGGTGCAAGTAGTTTGCCAAATCTGATATTATCTTCAATAATATTTAGTTTTGGAATTTCCTTGTATAAGAGGCAAGCAAATATTAATCATTCTTAAAACAAACTTAATAAACAAAAAGTATATGTCAGATAAAGTAAAAATTGACTCAAATAAACTTAAAGCTATTGAAGCTACATTGAGTGTAGTGGAAAAATCATATGGCAAAGGAGCGGTTATGAAACTAGGTGATAAACCTATTGAGCATATTGAAGCGATATCTACTGGCGCTTTATCACTTGACATTGCTCTGGGTATTGGAGGAATTCCGCGAGGTAGGATTGTTGAAATATATGGTCCAGAGAGTTCTGGCAAAACTACACTAGCACTGCATATAATTGCAGAGGCACAAAAGAAAGGTGGAGTTGCAGCATTCATTGATGCAGAGCATGCACTTGATGTAAATTATGCAAAAAATATAGGAGTTGATGTAGATAATATGTACCTGTCGCAACCAGATTATGGAGAACAAGGTCTTGACATATTGGAAAAGTTCGTTCAATCTGGTGCATTTGATATTATAGTCGTTGATTCGGTGGCCGCGCTAACACCAAAGGCAGAAATCGAAGGTGATATGGGAGATAGTCACATGGGTTTACAAGCGAGAATGATGTCACAAGCATTGCGAAAGGTAACTTCTATATCAAGTAAGGCCGGAACTACAATTGTTTTTCTAAATCAGCTCAGGATGAAAATTGGAATAATGTTCGGCAATCCAGAAACCACTACTGGAGGTAATGCTTTGAAGTTTTACGCTTCTGTAAGGTTGGACATAAGAAAGATAGAGAAAATTTCAAAAGGTGATCAAGTCATAGGTCATGTTTGCAGAGTCAAGGTCATTAAAAATAAAATGGCCCCACCATTCAAAGAAGCAGAATTTGATATGATATATCCAAATGGAATTGACAAAATCTCTTCTCTTATAGATGCAGCTGTATCTCAAAGTATTTTGACAAAGTCTGGATCTTGGTTTAGCTTCAAAGATGAAAAACTCGCGAATGGGAAAGAAGCAATGAAAGATAAGTTCTCATCTGATGAAAAACTTATATCAGAAGTTATTAAGGAAACAAGAAAGGCTGCAGGTTTTTGACATTGTTTGATCAGCAAAAATTAATCAAAATTTAGGAATGAACAAAAAATTCCAAAAATTTTCAACTATACAATTTTGTATTCTGTTTTTGCTACTAATTTTATTGTTTCGAACTAATTATTTTGCTACTGAGGCAGAAAATATATTCAAGCTAATCGAGATATCTCCTAACCCCGTAAATCAAGATTGTGAATATGTAATTATCCAAAATATTTCAAATCAAACTATAGACATAGTCAATAATGATCTTACACTTACTGATAACAAGTCTACGGATTTGATAAAGGACTCTACTCCGAATATTCCTGACTTTATTGAAGTAACTGGAAGTATCATAAATCCCAATGAAAAAGCAGTGATTCTTGATTCGAACTGCAACACTATAGATATTCCAAACTCAAGTACTTATCTTTTTTGGACAGCTGGTCCTACCCTCGGAAACGGACTGGCAAATTCTTCAGATGAAGTGGTAATTAAACTAAAAATGAACAATGTAGAGATTCTTCAGTCTAGGTTTGTATGGACAAATAATTATGGACAAGGAAAGATTTTCAAAAAGATTGATGTTTTGGGCAATGATGAATTAGCAAATTGGTCTATAGATGGTATTCCTATGGACAAGTACAGTATGTCGAGTACATCTACCCAGTCTGTTAATAGTTTGAGCTCAATGGACCAAGGTGTAAGGACAGGAGAGGTAAACATTACAGAGGTGTATCCGTCACCAGACACTAAGCTAGGAGAAAAAGAATGGTTTGAAATCAAAAATAATACAGCTCGAGATATAGATATCTCAAGTTTAGCATTTAAAGACGAATCAGGAGGTAACTTTGTTCCTGAAAAGGTTTTACTTAAACCTGGCTTGTATTTACAACTTTTTCCAAAATTTTCGCTCAATAATGCTGGAGACACTATTTACATTTACTATGACAACAGTTTGATAGATAGTCTTAATTACGGAGAAATAGATTCTGGTGCATCCTGGATAAGAATTGATGGAACTTTGAAAATGACTTGCAAGCCAACTGCATTCTCTGCGAATACCTTACAACCTTGTAATCTTGATAACGCAAAGGTAGCAAAAACTACAAGTAATAATTCGTCCTCTACAAGCATTAAGAATATACTAAATTCACATATAAGTCAAAACAACAGCCAAATTTCTTTGGACCCAAATAGTTTGGATAAACGAGGATTGGATTTGTCTGATGAATCGTATGTGAAAACTTTGACAGAGAACGACGAGGTAGATGATGTATTAGGTCAATTTGATGCAACTCATGTCAAGAGTAAATCTATCAATAACTCACCTTTGATTATACTTGCAGTTTTAGTTGCTACTTCATTTGCTGCAATCTTTCTTTATACTAAGCAAAAGTGATAAAATCAAATTATGATATTACTCGTTGATTCGCACGCCCTTATTCACAGAGCTTTTCATGCCTACCCTGATACTCTAACCATAGAAGATGGTACAGTTATAAACGCAGTATATGGCTTTACATCAATGTTACTTGGAGCGATAGAAAAACTGAAACCAGATAGAGTTATCTGTGCATTTGATACAAAAGCTCCAACATTTCGAGCACAAGAATACTCTGGATACAAGGCAAATAGATCAAAGACGGATGATATTTTATCAGCTCAATTTTCTCTAGTTGAAGAAATAGTAGCTGCATTTGATGTAAAAATAGTCAAACTTGATGGGTTTGAAGCAGATGACATTATTGGGACTTTGTCTCAAAAGTTATCCAACAATGAACAGGTCATAATTCTGACAGGGGATAATGATGAATATCAATTGGTCAATGAGAATGTTTCAATCTTCATGATTGGCAGATCTTTTAGTCAATCAAGATTACTAAACCTTTCCTTAGTCAAGCAAAAACTAGGTTTTGATCCACTTTTACTACCTGATTTCAAGGCATTGAAAGGTGACAGTTCAGATAATATCCCAGGTATTGCAGGTATAGGCGAGAAGACTGCGCTTGAGCTAATCAAACAATTTCAAACTATTGAAAATATCTATATAAATATAGATCAAGTAGAGTCGAAAGTCTCAAATAAGTTAATTGATCAATATGAATTGGCAATGAAATTCAAACAAATTACAACTATACAAAGAGATGTGCCTACGAATATTGATATTGAGGATATAATTAGTCATAATTTTTATGAATTTGATTTGGCAAAAGTTGAAAATACTTTTAGAAAGTTTGAGTTTAGAAGTTTGCTAGATAAAGCTAGAAAAATGAAGAATCTGCCTATGAATCAAAACAATAAAAATCAAAAGGAAGATCTCAAGGTACTTTTATCTGTTAATGTTGAAAAGCCAATTCTAATTGGAGATGTCTTGGTAGGTTGGGATCTGAAAAAATACTTTAAGGAGCATTTAGATGAGTATCAACAGTTTAAGATCTCTAACAAAAAATCTTTTGATCTAATGCTTGCAACTTTTTTGATCAACTTCTCAACTCCATTGAGTTATACTGAAGCTGCGGAAATCTTCATCGATGGTCATGACGACTTGGAGCATTTATTTCACACTATTGAGGAAGAATTAAACAAAAGTTCAAATGCCAAACTGAAGAAGTTGTTTTATGACCTTGAAATGCCATTAGTTTACATCCTTTTGGAGATGGAATTAAATGGTATTTGCATTGATATAGCAAACCTAAGTATAGTAGAAGATGAAATAGTTCAAAAAGTATCTGAACTCAAGAAGGATATATTTGCTTTGATTGGTCATGAAGTAAACTTGGATTCACCAAAACAAATAGGTGATACTTTGGCTTTGGAACAAGGGATTCCACTAAAGAGAAAAGGTAAATCGAAGCAATTTGCAACATCAGCAGAAGATTTAGAAAAGTATTTAGGAGTCAATCCGATTATAGAAAAACTTTTAGAGTACAGGACACTGAGTAAGTTACATTCTACATACATTATAGGGTTAAAAAACTCAATGCAGATTGATAAGAAAATACATACAACCTACAACCAAGCGCAAGTAGTAACTGGACGACTTTCTTCAAATAATCCGAATATGCAAAATATACCAAAAGGCAATGAATTGGCTGACCAAATCAAAGCGAGTTTTGTAGCTGATATGTCGAACCCAGAATCATACTTAGTGAGTTTTGATTATTCACAGCAGGAGATAAGGTTACTAGCTTACTTAGCCAACGAAGAATCCTTGATTAAAGCATTTCAACAAGGTTTAGATATCCACAAAGTTACTGCTTCAAAACTATTTCATGTTGAGTATGAAAGCGTTTCAAAAGAGCAAAGAAATACAGCCAAAACTATAAACTTTGGAATTATTTACGGGATAGGGTCAAGAGCATTAGGTATTTCTCTTAATTTAAACCAAGTAGAAGCAAAAGGGATAATAGATGACTTTTTTGATAATTATGATTCAATCAAGAATTATTATAAGAATCTGTTTGAAATTGCAAAGGCTCAAGGATATATCGAGACGATACTAGGAAGGAGAAAAAAAACAACAATGCTAAACTCTAACAACAAAGGTATAGTTTCTCAAGTGCAAAGAGAGGTGATGAATTTTCCAATTCAAGGTAGTGGTGCAGATTTGACAAAACTTGCTATGAGGGATGTTTATGCATATATAACAGCAAATAAATTGGAAGACAAGGTCAAGATGCTCTTGCAGATTCATGATGAGTTAGTTTTTGAAGTAACTTTAAGTGAGAAAGATCGTCAAATACATATAGAAAAAATGCAAAAAATAATGGAAAATGTCGTGCCAGAGATATCATCTATTGTACCATTAGAGGTAGATTTTCATGTATCAAAAAGTTGGGGAAAATGACGAAAGTTTGATAAAAACTTCTTGCAAAGTTACAGATAATTTTATATAACTAGAGTGGTTAGTTTCTTTTTATTTAACTAACGATAACACTGCTCATATGGCAACTGCAAAAAAGGCTGTCAAGAAAGCTCCAGCAAAAAAAGTGGTAAAAAAACCAGTTAAAAAAGCTGTAGCAAAAAAAGCTCCAGCAAAAAAAGTAGCAAAACGAAAATAATTTGATTCGATTTTGCAAAATCAACCCCGCTTATGCGGGGTTTTTTGTTATTATTCAACTATGAACCATTTTTCTTCACTCAAAAAACTAGCTGACAAGTTATTAAAATATTAATTTTTCCAAGATCATGTTATTATTCTTCATTTAAAAATACTAAAGATAGTGTTTAATTAATTTAATTAAAAAACATTTTCTTCATCTAAAATTTATGTTAGTATTGATTTATGTTAAAGTTTAATACTTAATGTATTAAAATATTAATTTTTTATGAGAGCCGCTAGGCTCTTTTTTATTTTTATTATGAAAAAATTCATACAAAAAGTAGAAGTTTTAAAATTATTTGTTTTTATAATTATCATTTTACAGTTTCTACAGCCAGTGATAGTAATTGCTGAAAGTTTACCTCAAAATAGAGAGAATAATATCGACGGACTTGAAGTAATAAAAGTTAATGGTCAAGATTTACTGAAATTAAATCAAGATTACAAAGACAATAAAGTTCACGAGAAAATCATAAATCCATCAAAAACTGAGATTTCCAAATTCAAAAATAGTAATGTAAATGAGGTAGATCTAAGTCAAACGAGTGTTGATGAAAACATTAGAAATTTAGATAATACAAAATTTAAAACTAAAACAATTAATATAGAGGATATTGACAATGAGATAAAAAAGATAAATCAAAACAAATAAGTTCTGAGAACTCTTTTAAAATTCAAAAAGATGGTATGAGTATTGTTTCAAAATCACTATTGAATAACTTTGAGAAAATTAATAATAATTGGCAAGAGGTTTCAAAAGAAGTTATCACAAAAGAAGATGGAAAATTAGTTATTGGAAATAAAGGATCAAATCTTTATGTTGAATTTGGTGAAATTTCTCATGTTGGAGTAACTATTTATGTAAAAGGAAAACCTTTAAATTTTATCGCATTAAATTCAAATAATAGTAAACCTCAAAAAGATAATAATTGTGTGATCTATAAAAATGCTTGGACTGGTATAGATATACAATATATTTATGATGGATATTCTATAAAAGAAAATATTATAGTAAATAAAGAATATAAACAAACTAAATTTGAATTCGCTATTTCTGGCGGAATGCTTTCAAATTCAAAAGAAGTAAAAGAAGGTATAGATATTCGTATTGGAGATCAAGATATGCATATAGATCCACCTTTTACTCTAGCAGAAAACCTAGGACCAATAGTAGATAAAGAAGTCGCGACGCAAAAGTTAACAAATGAAAATACTATAGCTATTCAACTCGATTCTGAATGGATGAAATTACTGGCAGGAGAGAACTTTCCAATAGTTATAGATCCTGGTGTTATTTGGGGCTCCAGAGGTGCAGGTTCAAACTATACTGCTTATGTAAGAAACGGCGGCTGGACGGGTCAATATTCGCAATTTTCCATTGGTTCAACTAAGTTATCAAATGGGACTTATAATAATTGGAGGGCAATGGCATATTTGGATTATAATGAAATTCAAGGTAAAAACTTGCTAGGAGGTTATTTGTCATTTCCTGCACCAAGCTACTCCCTTTCACCATACAGCAATGTAACGATAAATGTCAAGTGGGCAAATTGTTTTGGATTTGATTGTTTGAATAACAGTTCACCAACTGTATCAGGCACTATAACACAAAGCGGAGGAACGATTGATATTTATACACTTTTGAAGTGGCTGCAAGATAATAATGTCTGGGGAGGTTGGCTTATTTTTTGGGGAACTGAGAATAGTAGCTCAAGTTATAGACAATATAATCCAGCTGGGTTAAGTATAAATTATGCATATAATTATTTCCCAAACAACAATGCTTCAGTCAATTTTCCTTCCAATAATTCAGTTATAACCAATCCGTATGAAGTTTTGAAAATAAATCCTGCGACTGATCCTGATTCGGATCCAATAGAATACAATTTCCAACTTTTTGATCAAGCTGGGATTTTATTACAGGGCAATTACTGGAGTTCATCCACATCGTTTCCTATTATGGATGGTATTTTACAAGATGGGCAAAGTTATAGCTGGAAAGTTTATGTCAAAGATACATATTATGGTTATAGTTCACCTGCATTTACTTCAAATTTCAAAGTAGATTTCCGAACTGGAAAAGATAAAGCCTCGGCTTATGATGATACTGGTCCATTCTCGACTAATTTAGTCAATGGAAATATGTATACATCAGTTAACTCACACAGTATGAGCGCACTTGGTGGAAATATCGGAGTTTCTCTTGATTACAATTCTCCATACATTTCAAAACAAGGTTTAGTTGCTAAATATTGGAATAACAATAACTTTTCCGGAAATCCAGTTTATCAAAGAATAGAATCAAAAATAGATAATAACTGGAGTAATGCTTCACCAATTCCAGGTGTCGTTTCAGCTGATAATTTTGCTGTACAGTATCAGGGTTACTTTGTGGCACCGCAGACTGGAAATTATTACTTTGGAGCAAGTAGAGATGATAATTCAACTATATTGGTGAATGGAATAAATGTTTTTAGTGCTGGTTGTTGTGGTACAAATTGGGGAAATCTAGCAATTTATTTAACTGAAGGTCAAGTAGTTAGTTTTCAAGAAAATTATGTAGAATTTAGTGGTGGAGCATCTGTAAATGCTATGATCAGGTTGCCAAGTGGTCAAGAAACTGTTATTCCATCAGAATACTTTAGAACTGAGCCAGTTGCGAATGGGTTAAATAGGGGACTTACGGGAAATTATTATTTTGATAATGGGAATCATGACTTCGCTCAAAATAAGCAAAAGTTTATGACGAGAAATGATTCAATTATAAATTTTGATTTTGGTTCAAACTCTCCTATGGTCGCTGGACCAACTGATAATTTTTTGATTCGATTTGAAGGATACCTTACTCCACCTATATCCGGAGGGTATCAGTTCATTGTTGGATCTGATGATGGGACAAGATTATACATGAATGATCAGTTGATAATAGATCAATGGATCGATCAAGGATATACAGAAATTGGTTCTGTTTGGCAAAATTTGACTGCAGGACAAAGTTATAAAATTAGACTTGAATATTATGAAAAAACAGGAGGAGCTGCAGTTTCTCTTAAATGGAATGGACCTGCTGGAAATCAAGTGATTGAGAATAAATATTTATCTCCTGAACCTAGTATTTTACCTCAAGGGTGGAAACTATCAGTTGATACAAATGGCAATGTACCGTTTGACTCACTAAAAGTTCGCTCAACTGGGGATGTAACTTTACAAAATTCAGATGGTACTAGTTCTGATTATACATATACGAATGGTGGCTACAAACCTCCAGTGAATGAAGATGGATGGTTAGTCAAAAACAGTGATAATACTTATACATTTACTGTTCCATCAGGTGCAGTATTTATCTATGCAGTGCTAGATTCTTCTGGCTTATATAAACTCAAAGAATCAAGCACACCTTATGATGATAAGAATCCAGCTGCTTTGAAGTATGAATATTCAACAGTAGGTGGAATAGTGAAACTCAGAAAAATAATTGACGGTGTAGATATTTCAAGATATGGAACACTGTATTATCAGGGTGATTCTCAGTGTGAGCAATTCACAGGTTATGAACCAATACCAGCTGGATATCTATGTGCATTCGTGACAACTGATGGAAGAAAAACAAATTTTCAATATGCTGGAGGAGGACTTCTTCATACAATTCAACTTCCTGGGGATGAGCAAACACAAATTGGTTCATTAGCTGATGGAAGAATAAATAGTGTTAGAGATACTTCAACTATGGATGCCTTGAAAGCTTCTGTAAGAACAAATGATGCAGGCTCAAGTTTTGAACTTAGTTATGATCAACTTGGGCGAGTAACGGACCTAAACCTAGAAACTCTTACAAATGATATTTCAAATAGACTCCGTCACAATATAGAGTATTTTCCAAGCAAATCTAAACAACATCTTTATGGAGGAGGAAATGTGGAACCTATCGGATATAGCAAGTATGTCGAGTTCGACTCACTTCAAAGAGTTACAAAGCTTTGTGATAAACTTGGACTTTGCTCAGTAACTGAGTGGGATCCAAACAAGGATTTAATGCTCTCAACTACAGGTCCAACTGGTCAAAAAGCTACTACAATATATGATGCTGATGATAGACCTATAGAATCCTATGGACCAGCACCTAGTACTTGGTTTGGAGCCGATAGAAAACCCTTAGCAAATTATACTTCTCAAGTTCCTCATTCAACTACGACTTATGATGAAGGGATTTTAGGGTGGAATGTTGCTTATTATAATCTCAAAAATAATACATTATTTGGATCTCCAGTACTACATAAAATAGGCATATTAAATTCTGATAAAACTGTACTTTGGACTCACAAAAGTTTAGAACCATTCCCGATTCCTTATACTTCAGGAAATGATGGAGTGGGTTTATCTGCAACTGCAAAAATAAGATTTCCAGCTAATGCAGTATACTCATTTACTTTAATGCATAACGACTCGGCAAGGTTATATATAGACGATCAATTACTGATAGATAAATGGTCAAATACTGGAACAACTTGGATAAATACAATAGCTAATTTCACTGCAGAAGCAGGAAAAGTATATAGACTACGGGTTGATTATGCTTCAAGAACCTCAAACGAATATTACTTAGACCTTTTTGTTCAAGGTAATGGGCTTCCTTCCAATAATAGAAACGGAGGAATAATTACACCTGGTTTAAATTTGCCGACATCGTCGATTACTTATGATGCCGAGCTTGGAAATCTAAAAACCCAAACTACATATAGTGATCCAGCCTATGGTTTAGCAGATAAAACTATACTAGATCCAGATGGTATAAATTATCAATCAAGTGCAACTTATGAAACTCCGGGAACTGGATATTTCCGCAAACTGAGTTCAACTACAGCAGGAGGCTCAGTCACAACATACCAACACTATGGAGCTACGGAAACTAGAGCCAATCCTTGTGTTGCAGGTTCTATCGCTGTTTCTCAGGCAGGATTTCTCAAAGGGAAAACTGAGCCATCAGGAATTGTCACAGAAGTAGTATATGATAATACTGGAAGAATTGTAGCAAGCAGAATTGGATCCGAGAACTGGAACTGCACAACTTATGACTCAAGGGGAAGAGTGAGCGAGCAAAATATTGCTGCAAACAATGGAAAAACTGGACGGATAATTCAATACAACTATGCATATGGAGGAAATCCCTTGAAACAAATGACCGTGGAAGTTGGTGGAACTAGTATATATACTGAGTCAAATTTCCTTGGTCAACTTGTCAAGTATATAGACGCGTCTGGTAGCGCAACTACCTATAGCTATGATAATTTGGGTCGACAATATGCAAAATCATCTGATATTGGCCAAGAGGAAGTTACTTACGATAGCTATGACCGAGTGACTTCGAAAAAAGTAAATGGTACAATTTATGCGCAAGTTTCCTATGACCAGTATGGAAGAGTTGCAAGTATTACCTACCCTCAAGCTGGACAGCTAAGCTATACCGGAACGACTCGAGATTCGCTTGACAGGCCAATTGCATATAACTGGAAACAAAGTGATGGGACGATATTGAGTGAAGAAGTGACAAGGTCCCAAAGTGGAGTCATACGATCTCAAAAGTTTACACAAGGCACTACAGTATATAATCAAGTATATACTTATGATAAGGCTGGAAGACTAACTGTTGCTGACTACCAAGATAGACAGTACTATTATGATTACAATACTCCAACTTGTGGATATACAGGAGCCTCAAAAAATTACAATAGATCAGGAACGAGGATTGTAACCGGTGGAGTGCAGAGCTATGCTGCAACATACTGCTATGACTCGGCAGATAGACTGATCAGCTCAACAGATGCGACAATTGGGAGTCCAACATATGATTCTCATGGGAATACAATTACTATTGGGGGTATGACATTTACTTATGATGTATCGGATAGATATATGAGTGTCACTGAAGCTGGTAAGACTTTGACCTTTACAAAAGATCTAGGAGATAGGATAATACAACGTAACTACAATGGTACAATAGAGAAGTATATATACTCAGGATCAGGGATGCTGGCTTTGAAGGATAGTAATAATAATATAGTCGAGAAATACATCTCACTCCCAGGCTTGAGACTGATAGTAAAAAGTACAGGAAGTGAATATACAATCAATTCAAGTACAGGGCATGTACTTGCAACAAATACAGGAAACATACATAGAGTAGGACCATTTGGAGAAACGATAACAACAAGTACAGACAAGTATGAGTATGGTGGATCAGCACTAAGACGAACTGAGAGAGACTTCAGTGTACAGTTCATCACAATGGGAGCGAGAGTATATGTACCAAACTTAGGAAGATTTCTAAGTATAGATCCAGTTGAAGGAGGAACACAGAATGACTATGTGTACCCAGTTGATCCTGTGAATGGGAATGACTTTAGTGGACAAGCTGCAATAGTCATTTTTGGCATAGCTATTGCTCCAGTTGTAATAGTAGCAGCTGTCGTTATTGGCGGAGTATACCTGACACAAACTACACACGGAAAACAAATGGTGCGTACAACTGGTCAGTTAATAGATTCTAGTGTTAGGTCAATATCAAACGCAATATCTAACACAAATGCAGCAGCAACAACAGCGACAGGAACAGCAGCGGTAGCAAAGAGTATAGGTGATGGATGCAATATTCTGAAAAGCTGCAATACGAAAAAAAGTAAAATACAGGCAAACAGTAAGAATACAAGCGCTAATACACCAGTTGGTAGTTCCCGCTCACCAATGGATGTAACTGGATTTAATCAAGCTAAAGTAATAAATGGATATAAATTTACTGGGCATGCACTTGATCGAATGATGGGAAGGGGAGTGCTATCTCCATCTGCAGTTATAGATGCAATCGAAAATCCAGTAAGAATATTACCTGGGAATACACCTGATACAATGAGATTTATAAAAAATAATCTTGAAGTGGTAACAAATCAAGACTATGATATTATTACTGTAATTTTTAACCCCAAATAATTATGACATATTCATTATACGCTGATAGTGTAAATTTTAATATAAATTTGGGAAGTCGAATGTACCCGAACTCTGAAAATAATTATGATAAAAGTTGGATTTATGCAGAATGCACATTAACTGCTCCGAATTTAAAAATTATTCAAGCTTTTAATATGCAAACTTTTGATTTATTAAATTCAGTTGACATAGATAATCAAAATAATTTTTTTCTTGATACACTGGAAAAACAATTTTCTTTGGAAGGAATTAGTTTATCTTCTGGTGTAGAGTGGCACCTTATGCTTATGAATGATGTCCAGCATAAATATAAGTTTGAAATAGAATTTGTTACAGATTCAATGCAATTAGAAAAATTTAAAAAATGTATAAAATCTTTTCTGCATGAAATTTGCTAATATTTATTTTGCAACATATAATAGTAGGTGAAAATGATTTGCAAATAGATTATATTAAATGCCTAAGTTAATATCCTAATTAAATATGATGAATCCAGGTCCATGGAATCATGAAAATTACTTAAGGTAAAGCTACAATAATATGGAAAAACAATTTATAAACTATACATACCTAAATTCTTTACCTAACATGCAGAATGAGTCGGCAAAAGTCATTAAAGTATTTAAAAGAATCATAGAAATATGTCAAAAAGAATTAAGTTCCGAAAGTAAATATTCAATATTTTTCTCATTATATCTTTATCCAATCGAGTATCTAAAAAACGCAATTGATCTATACCCAACAATAGAAGGTAAGTTAATATGCCTGAATATAGTTGTTGATGACTCATTTCTTGCTATGGATGAAAATGAAAAAATGCATAATATAGTTTTAAAAATATTAAACTCATTTACAATTGTCAGCAAAATTCCTAAGTTTAATAACTTATTAAATTGGCAAAAACTTCTAAATGATACTATGGATTTGTTTAGTATTAATCATAATGAAGTACTAGACGATTTACAAGTTATTAAGAAAAATACTATAAATGACATTATACAACTTAAGCTAACATATATGAGTAAAGTTAAGGCTGATCCAAATGGATGGATACCTAAAGATCTTACAGAAGAGGGAGAAGAGTTAGCTAATTATTTTGGAGCAGAATACTATGATGGATTGGATCATGATGTAAGTGGTGAAGTTAACTTTTATTTTATATTACCCCGAAAACAAAAAAAAGAGTTTACGAAAAAATATGAATTGAAATATAAGGAAAAGTACAAATTAACATGGGAATAATATGGATGAGTAGAACTTAGAGGTAATGAGAATAGATTCAGTCTGAAGTATGTAGCGATGGGAGCAAGAATGTATGTACCAATACTCGGAAGATTCCTCTCGGTAGATCCAGTTGAAGGAGGAACACAGAATGACTATGTGTACCCAGTTGATCCTGTGAATGGGAATGACTTTAGTGGACAAGCTGCAATAGTCATTTTTGGCATAGCTATTGCTCCAGTTGTAATAGTAGCAGCTGTCGTTATTGGCGGAGTATACCTGACACAAACTACACACGGAAAACAAATGGTGCGTACAACTGGTCAGTTAATAGATTCTAGTGTTAGGTCAATATCAAACGCAATATCTAACACAAATGCAGCAGCAACAACAGCGACAGGAACAGCAGGGGTAGCAAAGAGTATAGGTGATGGATGCAATATTCTGAAAAGTTGCAATACGAAAAAAAATAATAGTCAACAGAGGAGTGGTATTAGAAGTGTGGATAGCTCTACTGTCTATGAAGGGAAAGATGCTTCTGGAACCACTAAATATGTCGGAAGGACAACAAGAAACCCATTGGAAAGATTTTCAGAGCACCTTCGTTCATTTGGTACTGGGAAAGAGAATTTAACGTATTCCCCAGTAAGATCGAACTTATCCTTTACAGAGTCAAGAATATTTGAGCAACAACAAATTAATGAATACGGTCTAAATAACTTATCAAATCAACGGAACTCAATAGCCCCACAGTTTTGGGATGATTTTGGAATTTTTAAATAATTATTATCATGAAAAATTATACAGATCAAGCAATGGTTATCTCTTTTAATTTCGGTGTGAGTTCGTGGAATGAAATAAAGCCATATACTTTAAAAATATATGAACTAGAGGATAAATTAAAAACTATAATTGGTGATGAGTATGATGGACATGGTTTTTATGATGATGGGTTATGTCTATTATATTTTTATTCCAAAAATATTGTAGAAACATACCAGAAAATAAAGAAATTAATATATGAAATTCAATTGAAACCAATAACTGTTACACTATTCGACGAAAATAACACCACTATAACAATAGAAACGGTTGAATAGTGTTTGCAATTGATAAATGAGAATATATCTATTACATGGAAAACTCAAAAACTCAGAAATACAATTGACTTTATCGAGAAGGAAATAATTAATGGAAAGTGATGATATCTATTATAGAAAGATTGAACCACCGGAAGATATGATCTTTGATCTTAAGAGCGGTCGGGACTGGGGAGATTTGATTCATATAGGAGTGCAATAACCTTTGTATATTCGAAAAAATTCATACAAATTTTGAAAGATAATAAAATAACCGAATGGAAGGAATTTCCAATAAAAATATATGATATGAAGGGAGAAGAAGTTGATGGTTATACTGTTTTACTAGTAACTGGAAGAGCAAATGCAGATGCATATTATCGAATTAATAAAATTCTGAATATCATAGTTGATATGAACAGTTGTGACAATACTGATATTTTCCTAATTGGAAACAGAGGTGGAGCATATATATCAGAAAAGTTAGCAAAAATTTTACAGGGCCATAAAGAGTTAAAGAATATTGGATTTCAAAATCAGCATTAGAACTTACCGACAAGGGTGGTGCCGACTTATAATAAACACTATATATCATAATAGGCTTGATTGAAGATTTCTAAGTATAGATCCAGTTGAAGGAGGAACACAGAATGACTATGTGTACCCAGTTGATCCTGTGAATGGGAATGACTTTAGTGGACAAGCTGCAATAGTCATTTTTGGCATAGCTATTGCTCCAGTTGTAATAGTAGCAGCTGTCGTTATTGGCGGAGTATACCTGACACAAACTACACACGGAAAACAAATGGTGCGTACAACTGGTCAGTTAATAGATTCTAGTGTTAGGTCAATATCAAACGCAATATCTAACACAAATGCAGCAGCAACAACAGCGACAGGAACAGCAGGGGTAGCAAAGAGTATAGGTGATGGATGCAATATTCTGAAAAGTTGCAATACGAAAAAAAATAATAGTCAACAGAGGAGTGGAGTAAACATTGGATCCAATTCTGGATCTTCAGAAGGTTACACACAGTCATCGTTACAAAGGGGACAACAAATGCATTTAGAATATAAGGTTGGTCTAAATAATCCAGATGCAGGTTTATATAAAGAATATAGAGGCATCCAAGGTATACGCCCTGATTTCGTGGATTTTAATACAAGGACTATCTTTGAACTAAAACCAAACAATCCGTGGTCAATAACCAGAGGAATAAATCAATTAAATAACTATCAATCTATTTTTGAAGCACAAACCGGATCAGAATGGAATACAGTATTGGATCTATATTAATTTCACAACACAATGATAAAAACTGAAATAAATAAATTAATAACTTGTTTATTGATACCTTGTGGATTCAAGAGAAACGGTAATTATTGGTATAAAAACTTAGGTCAAATTTGTCAAATAATTAATCTACAAAAATCAGTATATGGTAATATTTATTACATAAATTGGGGATATAAATTTTTAAACGTTTCCTTGACAAATTCAAAATTTGATATTTTCTATAGGGTCTCCATTGAAGAAAAGGGACATATTGATGCAGATAAATTGAGTGTTGAACAGGTTAATGCTAATGTGTTGACAGCAATAAATAAAATTATAACTGAATTTGCTAATAACATGTCTGAGACTGAATTAATGGAACATCTGAAACAAGATAAGAGGAAACAAAATGAACTCATGTTATCTGTTAAGAAGTTCATTGGGATTGTTTAAAAATAAACACAAGCGGTAACATAGTCGATCGTTATGTGAGTTTTCCAGGAGGAATACTCTTGACACTGAAACAAACGAGTGACTATAGTATCTATACAAGTACGGGACACCTGCTATCAAAAGAAAGTGGAAGTATGTATAGATATGGACCATTTGGAGAAACTGTAACAATAAGTACAGACAAGTATGAGTATGGTGGATCAGCACTAAGACGAACTGAGAGAGACTTCAGTGTACAGTTCATCACAATGGGAGCGAGAGTATATGTACCAAACTTAGGAAGATTTCTAAGTATAGATCCAGTTGAAGGAGGAACACAGAATGACTATGTGTATGTGGTAGACCCAATAAATGCAAATGATTTTAGCGGACAAGGGTTCTTTGATGGACTATCAAATGTAGTAAATCAAGCAGAAAATTGGGTAAAAGAGAATAAGTGGGAAATAGCTAAGACTTCTATGATAGTAAAACATGATATTAAATAACTAGTTAATGGGTTATCTAAGGTTGCAAAATCATACCTCGCGAAAGCGGGGCTTTTTTTGCTATAATTTGAATGTGAATGATTTTTCTCAACTCAAAAAATTAGCTGATAAGTTATTATCAGAAACAAATTTAATTGAAGAATTAAAGAACTTTGGTGAAGTTGAAATTACTGTAAGTTACAAGTATGACTTAATGACAAAACCGGATATTGACATTCATATTTATAATAATGCGGAGTTAGACACTGCTAAAAACTAATTTCTGAGATTATTAACCAGGAGAAGTTTAAGTACCTTAGTTATCAAAACTTTCTGTATAAATATAAACCACATTTACCAATGGGAATTTATATTTCATTGATTGATAAAATAGAAAAGATTGCGTTTAATGTTGATATTTAGATTACTAATTCTAAAGTTGATTATGACAAGCAAAATATTCAAGCAACTAAGTTGAGAAAAAATTTAGATAAACAAGAATTTAATTTGAAACAAAAAAAATTAATACTAGCTTGCAAAAAATATATACAAGAAAATAGTTTAAAAAATTAGAAGTATGCAAGTTTATGATGCTGTAATTCATCAAAAATTAAAAACAATTTCAAAAATTATAGATTTTAACCATCAATTCCAATATTGATATTTTCTAAAAAGCTGAATTTACTATCATTCATCAATATCTTCGTAATTGATCCGGTAGAAGTTTCTGGTAGTTCAAGGTTTCTCCAACCAACATTTAAATCAATTTGCAAAATATTAGCTAAAAACATTTTTATAATTCCAGAATGAGTTATGATTATTACATCTTGAGTTTTAGCTGTAGTTGAAATTTCAGTGATAGCTTCAATTGCTCTAACATAAAATCTTTTTCCAGATTCTCCATTTGGCGGATAAAAATCAAGTGAACTTTTGAGCCATTCTGCATATGCAAGTGGAAAATCAGTTTCAAACTTTTGTTCATCATAACCTTCAAGATCACCAAAAAACATTTCAGATAAATCTGGAATTGGAACAATTGGTAGGGCAAGTTTACTTTGAACGATTTTTGCAGTTTGAAATGCTCTCTCAACTGGGGATGCATATATTTCAGTTGCATCAAGTTCAAATTCTCGAAGTTTAGCTCCAGCATATGCGGCTTCTTTTCTTCCATCGTCATTAAGTTTATACTGTGATCTAGCTCCGATCCAAATTTTATTTTTGTTTGCGTCAGTTTGTCCGTGTCGGACTAAGTAAATATGTTTCATAGTCGTTTTAAATTATATTATTATGCCTATTAACTTTTAATCTTTTAGTTTTCTAAATCTTACAATATTAAGAATTGTGAATATTATTATTGTTATTACTATTATCAAAAAAGAGGTGCCAAAACTAATTTTATGATCTAGAAAATACAAATCTATTCCATTTGTTTTTCTGTAAGTATCAATAATGTTGGTTGGAGCATTGTTAAAAACTTTCTTGATAGAATCATCTAGAAAAATTTGTCTTGCAATTGATGCAATATGTGAAGTTGGAAGTATGTTTGCAATAGTTTGAGCAAAATTTGGCATAATCCCAATTGGCATATAAACACCTGATAAAAAACCTAAGAAGGCACTCATAATCCCATTAATAATTCCAACTGATTGCATATTTCTCAAATATGAAATAATAAAAAGTAAAATTGTGCTCGAAAGAATCGATGACACTACAATCAAAATCAACATTTCAATAATTCTAATACTACTTAATAAGCTTCCACCTTGAGAAATTATGTAAATTTCAGCTAAGAGAAAAAGTATTATTGATAATAAGCTTGAAATTGTTACAGTAGATAAAACATATGAAAAAACAATTTTGATTCTATTTACGGGAGTTACCAAAAAATCTGAAGTTTTTTTATCTTCTCGATCTTCAACAAATCTGCTTAAAACACCGAAAGCCACAGTAACAGTTGCAATAAAAATAATTCCAGCCATAAGCCAACTATTGACTAAGTTTTCTATTCCAACTACATTTCCAATAGTTGATTTAACTGCATCAACTTGCGTTTTACCTAAAAATAAAATATATAATACTAAAATAATTAAAACCGAAAGAAAGGAGAAGAATACAGCTGACTTGTTTCTGAGAAATAATTTGAAATTTCGATTCGTTAAAGTTAGAATTTGGTTCATCTTATTTGTTTTCCTGTTAGATTTATAAAGACTTGGTCCATATTTCCTTCAATAATCTCAAAACTCTCTAGTTCAATCATAAATTTATTTACTAAATCAAATGCTTCAAAACAGTTTTGAGTTTGAATTTCTAGTGTATCTGCATTTTGTTGAAATTCAACATTACTTTTCTTCAGATCATTCATAAAATCTTTCAAATTCTTTGGAGCTAATCTCAATATACTTCTTGCATATTTCTGTTTCAAACTCATTGGAGTATCTTGAGCAATTATTTGTCCATTATCTATAATTGCAACTTTATCTGCATTTACTATTTCTTCCATATAATGAGTTGTAAGAAATATAGTCATTTGTTTTTCCTTTCTAATTTTATCTATAACCTCCCAAACTTTGACCCTTGTTTGTGGATCAAGTCCGGTAGTTGGTTCATCTAAGAATAAAACTTCAGGTTCATGTAACAAAGCTCTTGCTATATCAACTCGTCTTTTCTGGCCACCAGATAATTTACCATAATATTTTTCTAAAATATCTTTCATTCCAATCATTTCAGAAAGATAATCTAGTCTTTGTTGAAAAATATTATTACTCAAGTTATATAATTCTGATCTAATCTTTAAATTTTCTTTGACAGTTAGAAGATTATCTAAAATTGATGTTTGAAAAACGATGCCTATACTATTTCTGATTTTGTCATCTTCTAACCCAAGTTTGAAATTATTAATCAAAATATTATCAGCCTTATAATCTCCAAGAGTTGTTGATAAAATATTTATTGTAGTTGATTTACCAGCTCCATTTGGACCAACAAATGCAAATAAGCCTCCTTTTTCAACAGTGAAACTTATATTTTTAACGGCTTGAAACTCATCGTAAAATTTTGAAAGTTTTTGAACTATTATTGAATTTGACATTATTCCCATTTTAACACATTATTCAAGGTACTTCGTACATCATTATTATCTATATTTATGCCATTTCGGATTTGTCTTACAATCCTCTCTCCGTTAGTTTCATACAAGAGTTCGATTTTATAGCTCCCTGGATTACTTTGTATGCATTCTTTAATTTTATTTAGCAAATCCTTGTCCTTAATCCCTGTCAGATCAAGTATAGCTTTTCTAACTTTTGAACTAATGCTTTTTTGAGATATTTCTACTGATTCATCAGCCACAGTAGCTGAGGTATTATAATCAATATATTCTGGAGGTATATCCTCCTCACCATATTCATAATCAGAAGTACCATCAGTGTCAGCTCTATCATCGCTGTCATTTTTTTGAATTTTATCAAGCCCAATACTCAAATCATCAAAGTCGTTTATCAACTTCATCTCATCAATTATCAAACTCTTTTCAACTTCATCTTGGGCAGTTTCATCTGCAATGGTATTCTTACGTTCACGCTCTGAGAGTTTACCTGTGATTTCATAAACCTCACCTGCTTTTATATAGTCTTCTTTCCCTACTTTTTCCCATATTGAGTTAAATATAGCAGATTCAATTTGTAAATTCAGATCTTCGAGTTGCAAAAATGCCATCTCTTTATTGTCTCTTTTTGTGCGAATTTTCTTTATACTTTTGACTAGTAGCAGGGTTCTTATCTTTTTTCCTGACTTACTCTCAAGAATTTTTTGTACAGTTAGATAGTTTTTATTGTCAAAAATGTCTTGAAATTTCGTTAATGGATGATTTGAGAAAAATGTTCCTAGATACTCATTTTCCCAAGAAATCTTTTGTTTATCTTCAAAATCTTCGGTTGCTTCAAGTGGTGTAACAAAATTTGTTTTTCTTACTGCAAGTTCGTCAAATGCAAAAAGAGAGTCTTGAGCAAAAGTATCTTTGCCAGTTTTCTTATTTCTCTGCATGATGGCAGGTACAATCTTGAGAAGTTGCTTTCGATTGCCAAATGAATCAAGCGCTCCAATTTTGATCAAAATCTCTACAGTACTTTGAGTTAAATTCTCAGTACCAACTCGTTCAATCATATCATCCAAATTTGCAAAACTTCCAGACTCGTTACGGATATTGATAACCTCCTCGATTGCTTTGTGAGAAATACCTTTGACACCCCCAAGTCCAAACCTTATATTTCCATTTTCGATTGTAAAACTAATGCTAGAACTATTTATATCTGGTGGCAATACTTTCAAATTCATATGAATGGCAGTTTGGATATTTTGTTTTAATTTTTTATTGTCGCTTATTTCAACTTGCAAACATGCAGTTATGAATTCAATTGGATAGTTAGCTTTCAAATATGCAGTCTGGTAGGCAATCATTGCATATTGTGCAGCATGTGCTTTGTTGAATCCATAATCAGCGAATGGCTTCATATAGTTGTACAATGCTTCTGCGATCTCTTGAGAATAACCCTTCTTTACACATTTATCAATAAACTTTTTCCCTTCTGCCTCCATTATTTCATGAATCTTCTTTCCCATAGCTCGACGCAACATATCTGCTTCACCCATACTATACCCTGCTATATCTACTGCAATTCTGATAACTTGTTCTTGATAAATTGCAAGTCCATAAGTATTTTTCAATATCGGTTCAAGTTCAGGTATCAAGTAATCAACCTTCTCTTGTCCGTACTTCCTTTTGATATATGGCGTGATAAATCGCATTGGACCAGGCCTATAAACAGCAACCATGAAGCATAAATCATCGACAGTTGTTGGCTGTAGCTCTTTCAGGTACTTTTTCATACCTGAAGATTCCAACTGAAATACTGAGTCAGTATTGCCCTTCTTCAACAATTCAAAAGTTACTGGGTCATCTTGCGGAATATTCAATATGTCAATTTCAATATTATGATACTCTTTGACTAGGCTAATGCATTTGGAGATTATCGTAAAGTTTGCAAGCCCAAGAAGATCAAACTTCATAAGTCCCATCTCTTCGATAGGTTTCATTTCAAGTTGACATGTGACACGTCCTTCACTATCCAATTGTAGAGGAGCATACTCAACAACCGGGTGTGGAGTTATAAGCATGCCACAGGCATGAACTCCAGCTTGTCTAGGCATATCCTCAATCTTTTTTACAGTTTCGATCATCTCAATCAATCTGGGGTCTGAATTTACTAGATCTGCAAAATCTGGAACCTCACTCATCATCTTTTCAGCTTTGAAAGGTTGTCCAAACACTACAATTACCATTTTTGATAATTTATCAGCAGTTGCAAGTGGAATTCCCATAACTCTGCTCACATCTTTAATTGCAGCTCTAGTTTTCAATCTTCCAAGTGCCAGTATTAGAGAGCAATTCTCTTGCCCATATTTATTTTCAATGTACTCAATGATTTCTGTCCTCCTATCATCTTGTAAGTCACAATCAATATCTGGAGGGGAAGGTCTTTCTGGATTTAGAAATCTCTCGAAGTAAAGTTTCCACCTCAAAGGATCAATATCAGTAATTCCCGAAGTATAAGCAACCAATGCTCCAGCAACCGATCCTCTGACCCCAACCGTCATTCTTTGAGCTTTTGCCCAATTCATAAAGTCTGCAACTACTAAAAAGTAGTCATCATAACCTTTGTCATGTATGATTTCCAATTCAAAATCTAGTCTGTCTTTAATTTCCTTTGACAATCTAATTTCTAGCTCTGGTATTGCTTTCGTTCTATCAATAATTTCAGAATAAGTACTTTCATATTTCAATGCTTTGGTAAAAATTTGATTTATTTCATCCTGTGGCTCCCACCAAAGTTGTACATTTTCCTTTTCATAGTCAGTTTCATTTTGGTCAATAGGATATCTCAGGCTGGCTCCAATATAGCAAAGTGATTTCAACATTTGAAATGCAGAAATACCCGATATTTTATTTGGATACAATGGCTGTACCCTATCGTACTTTATATCATAAAACTCAATTGAGTCAGCAATCTCTTGTGTATTGGTTATCGCTGTAGGTATATCCGCAAATAACTGAAACATTTCTTCTGGAGACTTGACATAAAACTCTTCCGACCACTTTTTGTTTCTATTCGGGTCGCTCAGAAGTTTAGCATCCCGTATACACCAATTTATCTCTTGTACGCTTGATTCACCCTTGTTCAAATAATGAGCATCACAAGTAGCAATTACTTTGAGTCCAAGATCATTTGCAAGCTTAATCATTGTAGGAACTGCGTTCTCAAGCTCCTCAACCCCATTCCTTTGGATTTCAGAATAAAAATTTTCTCCGTATATTTTTTTGAAAAACTTTGCCCATGTGTAAGCTAGTTCAATATTGCCATGTAATAGGTTGCGGTTTACAGGGCTTGCGGCGCAACCAGTTGTCGCAATGATGCCCTCACTATACTTTTCAAGAATTTCCCTGTCAACTCGTGGTTTAGTATAGAATCCTTCAGTATGTCCGTAGGATGTGATCTTGATCAGGTTGTGGTAACCAACTTGATTTTTTGCAAGTAATGTAAGATGATATCTTTTCTTGTCCCTCTTTGAATCTTTGTCAAACCTAGAAAAAGGGGCTACATAAACTTCGCAACCTAGTATTGGTTTGATATCATTTTTTTTGCACTCGCTCCAAAATTCGTATAATCCATACATGTTGCCGTGATCTGTCATGGCACATGCATTCATATTCATCTCTTTTAGTCTTTTCACAAGTGGTTTAATCTTGATTAACCCATCAAGAAGTGAATATTCTGTATGTAAATGCAAATGTACAAAACTCATAACTGAGGTATTCTAGCAAAAATTTTGAGAGACTTCTGCTCAAATTCTTGAAGTTTTTCTTTCCAAAAGTTTGAGAATATGATATCATCAAATATACTTTTTAGGTCGCTTAGCTCAGTTGGCTAGAGCATCTCATTTACACTGAGAGGGTCAGAGGTTCGAATCCTCTAGCGACTATTTAATTCCTATGAATCCAAACAACCTTCCAATTCAAAAGCATGAAACTGCTGGATGCGTTTTGTACTTCAAAGAGAACTTGCAAATTTATACTATATTGATATTTAAATCTTGGTCAGAAAGTAATTTGGGCTACTTTATGCCAAAAGGTCATATTGAACCAGCTGAAACTATAGAGCAAACTGCAGTTTGTGAATCAATTGAAGAAACTGGATTTCAAAATATAAAAGTTCAAGAGTTTCTAACTGAAGAGAATATAAGTTATCCTTGGGAAGATGGATTTTGGCATGAAAAGAAAATTTATTGGTTTCTTGCTGAAGTAGATAAAAATAGTAGAAAAGAAGTAAATTTAACTGAAACAGAAGTTGGAATTCAACAGAAAGTTGAGATATTTCAAATTGATGAAGCTATAGAAAAGTTAAAGTTTGATAATGATAAAGAAGTTTTGAAATCAGCAAAAGAAAGAATCAAAGCAATTTACAAAAATGCAAAGTAAAGCAACTACAGTAAGTCAATATTTAAATGAACTTCCTGAAGATAGAAAAACTACATTCTTGAAATTGAGAGAAACTATTCTTTCGAATTTACCAGATAAGTTTGAAGAATGTATGAATTATGGAATGATAGGTTATGTTGTTCCTCATTCGATATTTCCTGAAGGATATTACTGCGATCCAAAACTTCCACTTCCGTTTCTTGCACTAGCGAATCAGAAAAATTCGATAAACTTTTATCATATGGGTTTATATGCCGATTCTAAATTACTCAATTGGTTTCAGAGTGAATATGCGAAAGTTTGTAAATCAAAATTGGATATGGGAAAAAGTTGCATTAGGTTCAAGAATTTAGATGATATACCATATGAATTAATTGGAGAACTAGTGAGAAAGATGAGTGCAAATGAATGGATTTTTCTTTATGAAAAAAATATCAAAAGATAAAATAATAATAATTCCTGGACTTGGTAATGATACAAAGTATTATAGTATCATTACTTCCTTCTGGAAGTATATTGGGTATGATGTAAGCATAATCTCAGTTGATTGGGTAAATTCAAATTTAACATTATCAAATGAGATACACAAAATAAAATCATTGAGAGACAAGTTGATCAATGAATCGATAAACAGCTCAAGAATAACTTTGATAGGTGTTAGTGCTGGAGGAAGTTTAGCTTTGAATACATACTTTTCATACCCAAATGATTTTCATAAGGTTGTAAATATTTGTGGAAGATTGAAAAGAGGGCAAGACACTAACTTTCAGTTAAGAGCAAAAACTAGTAAATTATTTAGAGAATCAGGTTTAAGTTGTGAGAATAAATTGAAAGATATTGAGAATTGTCAGAAAGAAAAGATACTAAGTATAAGTGCAAAATTTGGAGATGAGTTAGTTCCAAAAGAATGTTCTAAAGTTGATAATGTTCAGAACATAGAAATATTTAGTATAGAACATTTGATGAGTATATTTTTGAGCTTGACATTTTACTCAGCAGAAATTTTTAAATTTATTAATAAAGTTTAAAGTTACTCATATCTCAACGCTTCAATTGGACTCATTTTCGAAGCTTTGACACTCGGATAAATACCAAATATTATCCCAATTAAACTTGAAACTATAATTGGCAATATCACAGAAATTGGATCAAGTTCAAAGCTTAAACTCGCAACTTTGGAAACTATATAAAATACTGCAATTCCTAATCCAAGTCCGATTAAACCACCAAGTAATGTTACAGTTATAGATTCAGCTAAGAACTGTAAAAATATATCCCTGGCATTTGCACCGATTGCTTTACGAAGTCCGATTTCCTTGGTTCGTTCTTTAACAGTAATCAACATCACATTCATAATTCCAATTCCTCCAACTAGAAGTGATATTCCACCAATTGCGGCAAGAAAAATAGTCAATAGATTTGTTACATTGTTGAAGGTTTCAAGCGCATCTTGAGAAGTGTTTATGGTGAAGTTACTTTCTTTTGTATCGTCCAATCTGCGAACTTTGCGAAGCAGTGTTTCTGCTTCTAATTTTGCATTGTCAACATTTTCGCTATCAATAGCTTTCATCGAGATTGATAATGTGTCTTGATCTTGATCAACAAACTTTCTTAATGTTGACAAAGGAATAAATGATTCACTGAAACTCAAGAATCCATCCGATTTTGCCTTTACTCCGATTACTCTGTATGTAGTACCATTTATCCTTAGATTGTTACCAATGGGGTTTATATCATCTCCGAAAATATCATTTGAAGTGTCCTCGTCAAGTATAATCACCCTTTTGAAGTTTTGATTATCTTCTAGGTTGATTTCTCTCCCATATTTAAGTGTGTAACCCCTCACAAAAAAATAATCTTTAGTTGCACCTCTTATTGCCTGTGAATTTAGGGTCTTTTCTTTGTACTGTATATTTGCTGTGGTGCTAATTTCTTCTACTGCAGCTGCTATATATTTTTTACTTAAATTTAGAAAACTTTCAACTTCAGTTTGGGAAAAGTAATTATCTGATAAACTTCTATTTGATTGATTGAATGGCGATCTAGTATTGTTGCCAGCAACAATATTCAACAAATCTGATCCGAAAGATGAAATTTCATCCTCGATATATCTTTGTGCAGCTTTTCCTAAATTCAACAAAGTGACAACTGAGAATATTCCAATAACTATTCCAAGTAATGTCAAAGTAGTTCTTCCCTTGTTGTGTTTTAGGTTTTTTAGTGAATTATTTATCAGCTTGAACATGAGTTTGATTTGCAACAGCGAATCTGACTAATTCTTCGAAACTTGATTTATTATATTTCTCTCTAACTAATGATTTTAGTTCTGTTAATTGAGGGTAATTTAATAGAAAGTCATCTCCTTTTGATTCATCAGTCCAAAGAGAATTAAGTTCAGAGTCAAGCCCAAGTAATGCATTTGTTATTACTTCATTTACTCCCCAATATTTATACCAAATATCTGGTTTTGCATACTCGTTAGATTCTGGGAAATTGCGAAATAAATAATGCCATATAAAAATCATAGTAAGTTCATGCGCTGTGATTCTCATCTGATAAGCAGGTTCAGCTAATCCTATAGTAATTATTTGATTATCTTTAAATTCAGAGATACCTTCAGTAATCGGACTTAAATTTACTATATAATCATTATGTGGCCAATCTAGATTGATGATAGAATTTAACCTGTTAAAAAATTTATCGTTTATTTTATTCCAAGCTTTAAGATATTTAGGTACATTGTTCTCCAATATTTGTTGGCATTCAGTATAAGTTTTTAGAAAGTATGCAGATAACTTTGTACTATCTATTTTTCCTTTTTTTTCATCAAAAATATCTACTGGTGCATTCATGCTTTTAAGTCTTGAATCAACACCACTTGGGTCATTTTTGAGCAAATCGAGTGTCGCTTTCAGATCAAATTCTGGGTTTTGTTGAAACACTACCTTAGGCATATATTTTATTCGACTACAACTCCGTCTTTCAAATGAATTGTTCTTTTTGCAAACTTTGCTATATCTGGTTCGTGAGTTACGAGAATTATAGTATTTCCCGCATCATTCAACTCTTGAAAGATTTTCATAACTTCAATACTAGTTTTGGTATCAAGGTTTCCAGTAGGTTCATCAGCTAGTATGATCTTTGGGTTCATTACCAAAGCCCTTGCTATAGCTACTCTTTGAATTTGACCTCCTGAAATTTGATTTGGCATATTATCCGCCTTTTCTCGAAGTCCAACTCGAGCTAGTGCTTCAAAAGCTTTTTTTTGAGAATCTGAAGCATTATTGCTATATTCAAATGGAAGCAAGACATTGTCAATTACAGATAACTTTGGAAGTAAGTTGAAACTTTGAAATACAAATCCCATTTCAGAATTTCGAACTTTGGATAATTCATTATCACTATATTTAGCTATATTTCTTCCATTAAATATATATTCTCCAGAACTTGGTTTATCAAGTGCGCCGATTATATGCATTGTTGTAGACTTTCCAGAACCAGATGGTCCCATAAGTGCTACAAATTCACCTTCTTCAATTTTCAAGTTTATACCACGCAAAGCCTCATAATAACCATCTCCAATTTTGTATTTCTTTTTGATGTTTTTAAGTTCAATCATACTTCATAAAACATGTGCTTATTTTCTTTAAGTAATTCTTCAAACTCTTTCCATATTTCAACTAATTCTTCACATCGAGTTACCTTTGGAGCTTTTTTCGTAAGTAACATTTCAATAGTTACTTTATTTACTGTCCATGTTTTCCCATTATCTAGATAGATATTTAAAACTGGAATTATCTTTTCAAAACAATTTACAAACTTTGCTTCTTTATCAACTTCTTGTTCATAATCGTGTATCAGATTAGTTATATCTTTTGCGTCTGGAAATTCTGTTTCTATCTTTTTCAAAGCTTCAGCTTCCTTTTCAGCTTTTTGATCTCTATTTCCATAAAAATAAGTATCACCTGCGTAAGTTTCAACAAGGTCATGAACAAGAGCGTATTTGATAATCTTATCTAAATCATAGTCAAGTTTTTTGTATGAAACAAAGTACCAACAAAGTAATGCAACTTGAAGAGAATGTTCAGAATCGTTTTCCATCCTATCTTCATGATTTACAAAAATCATTCTTTTCACTTGTTGAAATTTATGAGTAAACTCAGTAAATTTAAGTAACTTTTGTAGGTCTGACATAATTAAGCTAAATTATTTATTGAATAAATTAAATCTGTTATTTGTTTTTACTTCTTTTTTTTCTAGAACTATTTCTTCACCTTCTTTAAGTCCAGAAATAATTTCAGCTTCTGTATCATTATTTATACCAACTTCAACTGGTCTTATCTCAAATACTTTCTCACTTGATTTAGTTCCATCATTATTACTAACTTCTTTTTCAGTTTCAATTTCAACTGAATATTTCGAAGCGGTAGACTTCAATGCGCTACTGCTAACTTTCAAAATATTATCTTTTGAGCTTATCACAATATCAGCGTCAAACGAAAAACCATTTCGCAAATTACCTTGATCATCAAGTTCTATTTTTACAGTGTAAGTTATGCTTTTTGTAAGTGAAGTACTTGCACTTGGATTTAGAGCAACTTCGCTAACTTTTCCATTTTTATCAAACCCATCAAAATGCAAAGTCACACTTTGACTTGGTTTAATTTTTGCTACATCATACTCTGAAACTTCAAGTTCTGCATAGAGTTTTTCTGAATTTATAGTAACTAAACTTCGTTGATAACTTGGAACTTCATCTGCAAACATATTTAAATTTGTGATAATTCCATCAATTGGAGAAACAATTTCACGATCAGCCCAAATGTTTGTAGTAAATTTTGCCAAAACTTGGTCTTTTGTAACTTTTTGACCTAGGGATACAGCCAATTCACTAACTTTTGTTTGAGTTGCTTTTGCAAATAAGCTAACTTGCCTTTCTGGTTTGATAGTTCCTGAAACTGAGACAAATTCTTGGATATTTCCAACTAAAACTTTTTCAGTAGTTGTTTCATAGTTTATTTTTGAGGATTTATTGTTGAGATAGAAATATATACCAAAACCCAAAATTAGTAAAACTGGCAATAATTTAATAATTTGTTTGATTGTTTTTGTGATAATATTCATTGTTATGCTTTTGAAGTTAAATTTATGACAAATATTATCATAAATGTCTTAGTTTATCTTCATTTTTCAAGTATGCTAGAACTTACAGTTGATAGTACAACTCAATATCTATTTGAGCAAGTCGCAAATGCTTCACTAAGACAACACTGCCTAAATGTTGGCAAGTGCATGAAATATTATGCCGAGAAACTGAAATCCAGTGAAATCAAAACTGATAAATTTACCGAAGAAGAGATTCAAAATATAAATCCTGAATATTGGCAGATTGCTGGAATTTTGCATGATTCAGATTGGGAATCAAGTCCGGACAAACATCCGGCAGTTATAGTTCAATATTTGAAAAGTATAAATTTCCCTATTGAAATAATTCAAGCAATAAATTCACATGCAGATATTGATTGGATAAATAGAGAAAATCTAAGTAATGAAGTCGAAGTTGTAGGAGGAATAATTCATCGCTCAATTCCAAGAGTTAGGATCATGGATAAATTTCTCTTTGCCTGTGATGAACTTTCTGGATTTATAGTAGCTGTTGGCAAAGTTAGACCAAATGGAATTTCTGACTTAGAACCAAAGTCAGTTATAAAAAGATTGAAAGAAAAATCTTTTGCCTCTGGAGTAAATAGAGATGATATCTATAAGTCAATTGAAGAAATAGGAATATCTCTTGAAGAACATATTGGCTTCCTGATAGAGGCACTGAAACAAAACTAAGTGTAGTTTTCTAAAACCTTAACTATATCCTCTAAAACCTTTTGTTTTTCTTGATGGCCATCAATGATGAAAATTTTTTCAGGAAATTTCTCTTTTAGCCAAAGATAATTTTCCCAAGCTTTGGTAAGTTTATCAACTTTCTCAAATAGCTCAATATCAAACCTATTTTTGTGAATTCTCTTCACACATTCTTCGGGATCAAGCTTTATAAAAAAAGTAAGATCAGGTAATTGTACATCTTTTTGAATGTCAAGTAACCAGTCTCTATCAATAGAAATGCCTCCAAATGCAACTGTGCTCCAGAGGTATCGATCCGTAATGACATTACTTACTTCTAGTGCAGGCAAGATAAATTTGTGCAAATGATGTAGTCTATCTGCAACGAAAAGTAACTGCAATGCAGTTGGCGGCATGTCAGAAATTGTTCCAGTTAGAGTTCCTCTGATCAATCCACCAATAACATTATCTGTAGGTTCCTTAGTAGCAATTGTTTTGAGACTTTTTTGATTTAAGTATTCGCTAAGTAATGAAGCTTGAGTTGAAGACCCACTTCCATCAAGCCCTTCAATATCAATAAAAAGATTTCTGCTTGGCATTTTGAGATTTTACATTATATTTTATACACTGCAAGAAGTTTCTATACTTGGCTATCCATTTCCTATACGATATAATTGAAGTGTAGGTCGCATGGCTCAGCGGTAGAGCACTTCATTCACATTGAAGGGGTCACAAGTTCAAATCTTGTTGCGACCATTAAATACCAAACCGGTTATGAACAAAATCAAAATAGTTACAATTTCTGGTGGAACAGGTGGATTTACGATTCTCAAAGGTTTGAGACAAATTCCGGAATTTGAAATTACATCTATTCTTCCTTCAACTGATTCTGGTGGTTCTACTGGAAGATTAAGGGACGAATTCGGCTACTTACCTATGGGAGATTTTCGGCAAGCTTTAGTCGCTCTTTCAGACAATGATGAAGATGAAAATACTCTTCGAGATCTCTTCTTGTACAGATTCGACAATGGAGAAACTGGACTTAAAGGACATAATGTAGGGAATTTATTACTAACTGCTTTGACTGATATGTATGGTGATGAACTTATAGCAATTGAAAAAGTTAGCAAATTGCTCAATGTGAATGGCAGAATACTTCCAATAACACTGAATAAGTGTGAACTTGTTGCAGAATACGAAAATGGCTCTACGCTGCTGGGAGAGCATTTGATTGACGAACCTCCATATCCACATGATGGTAGGCTGAAGATCATGAAACTATCTATTGATAGAAAAGTTGAGACATATGATGCAGTAAGAAATGCCATTATTTCTGCAGATGTAATTTTGATAGGTCCTGGAGACTTGTACACAAGCATTCTTGCAAACTTGGTGATTGATGATATTTCGAAAGTCATCTGTGATTCGAATGCCAAACTTTTTTATATTTCCAACCTTGTTACTAAGTATGGCCAAACATATAAATTCAGTCTGCAAGATCATGTGAGAGAGGTTGAAAAGTACCTTGGCAGAAGTATTGATACGATACTTTGGAATGATTCGAAACTACCAGAGGATATAGTTGAGAAATACAAGTTACAAAATGACTTTCCTGTAATTGATGATATGACAAATGATCTTCGAGTCAAGAAATCTGATTTTCTAGCAACTGAAACAATATCTCAAGTATCAGGCGATGTGATAAGTCGAAGTCTAATTCGCCATGATGGTGCAAAGGTTGCAAATTTCTTGCTAAAGGTTTTGGTAAACCGACAGTAGAAGCTTGTATGTTTGCAAAGCCAAATTTAGTCTGCTAAAATGATTACTCATGAGAGATCCCTACGAAATCTTGGGTGTTGCAAAATCTGCATCCAAAGATGACATCAAAAAAGCATATAGAAAATTAGCCAAAGAGTATCATCCAGATAGAAATAAAGCTCCAAATGCAGCTGACAAATTCAAAGAGGCAACTGATGCTTATGAAATGTTGTCAGATGATCAAAAAAGATCTGCATATGATCAGTATGGTTTTGCGGGTACTCAAGGATTCGGAGGAGCTGGAACAGGTGGGGTTGATTTCGGCGGGTTTCAGGGATTCGGTGGATTTGGTGGTGAAGGAATGGAATTTGATTTGGGCGATTTATTTGGCTCTATGTTCGGAGGAGGAGTGAGTAGAAGTAGGACAAATAGACGAGGCGAGGATCTAGCTATGAGACTTGAATTAAGTTTTATGGATGCTATATTTGGTACTGAGAAAAGTATTCACTACAAAAGAAAGATAGAGTGCCAACAATGTGGAGGATCGGGTGCACAGGCAGGCAAAACAGCTACAAAATGTAATAAGTGTAATGGGACTGGAAGAATGTCCAAAATCCAAAAAACTTTTTTGGGTCCTATGCAAACAGTCGTTGAGTGTGACAATTGTCATGGCACGGGAAAGATGATAGAACATAAGTGTGAGGTTTGTCATGGAGACGGTTTGGTAGATCACAGTGAAGAATTGTCAGTCAAAATCCCTAAAGGAACTCCGGATGGATTGAATCTAAGATTTGCAGGTAAAGGAAATGCCGGTAAGCATAATGCTGGTTATGGTGATTTGTTTTTGGAAATTGAAGTTCAATCGCATGAACTATTCGAACGAAATGGCAGTGATATATATGTTGATTACAAAATTCCACTAACTTTGGCAGTTTTGGGTGGTGAAGTTGAAGTTCCTACGGTTCATGGTCAAGTAACTATCAAGATTACAGCTGGAACTCAACCGGACAAAATATTGAGACTGAAAGAATATGGGGCTTTCAAGTTTCGAACTGAACAGAAAGGAGATGAATATATAAAGTTGAAAATTCAAATCCCAACAAAGTTATCAAGAAACGAAAAGGAGCTTTGGGAGAAGTTAAAAGCAACCATGGGGGAGTAGTAGATGTTGAATGTAGCGAGATATTGGTCAGGTAATTTCTAAAAGTTTATACCAATAACTTCAACATGGGAAATAAAAGAAATTAATTGTTTAGGTAAAATTTTGTTTTAGGGATAAAGTGAACTATAGTTATTTAGAAAGTCGCTTACTTAGTCTACCATATAGCACTATGCTTCCAGCAACCGTAACATTTAAACTTCTTTCTCCATAGATGCAAACGTTTCATTACATGCTTTTAGAACTTCTACAGGTAATCCATCATCTTCTGCATCAATTATATAAATTGCTCTCTTGGGATGAATAAATTCTGTTAAGTTAATTGCTTCGTGAGTTATTTCGATACCAATCAAATTGCAATCAAATGTTCTTTTCCGTGAATTATGCCAATTCCATAAAAACCATTTTTTCATAGTGGTTTGATAGTTTTTTCAAAAGTATTTCATATATCCTATTTTAGCAAATAATCACTTCTAATAATTCAGCGAACTCTTTAGTTCCAATATCATCTAAAAGGTAATGTCCATGATCTTTAAGATTTACTATTGTCCACCGAGGGCATTATGAAAAATCTTTAAATTTTCTTTTCCCTAGTCCTCTTCATTGTTGAAAGTAAACATAATTATTTTATTTATTCTATCTTTGATGGTTTCAACAATTTTGTAAGCGTAAAGTGCTTCGCTAAAATCCTTTCTTTATCAGGAAACTTCCAAGGAGTAACTAATATAAGTCCACAAACATTTCTTTTATTTCCCCCGAGCCGACGAACAAGAAATGCACAACCGCAACTATGGCCAACTAAAATTGTATTTTCGTCAACATCATACTTTTCAAATTGCGCTTTAATTTTTCATAATCAGGTTGCCAAGGCGAAGGTATAAGAGGAGTTTCTAATAATATTACAACTCTAATATTTAGTACGCTATCTTCTAGTAAAATAGTAGAATCTTGTTGTTTATCTATGATATCAATTTACCTAATATCAAATAAATGTAACATATTCTTGTTATATCTCATGATTGAAACAAAGTGTATTGAGAATGTAAAGTGGCGCAGAGAGTAATACAGTGAGTTTGAGTAAGGAACATGCTAATAAATAAAGTGGTGGAATTTATTTCGACTAGACGTAATCACTGTTACCATCAGTGAACCATTTAAGATTCTATGAATAACCTCAAAAATTGCACCATAGTCTATAATCAGAATTGGAAACGGTTTCTATATAAGTGAAGTCCTTATCATGGCTGAAACTTTTGTTGCTAATAACACAAATTTCACTATCTGTAGGAAAAGTTGTACTTGGATTCACTTTCTCAATCTTTTCGTCCAATACAATTTCATAAAACTTCCTATTTATATCCGGATAGTCATTAACTAAATATATTTGTTGTGGCTCTTTTTCAAATAATTTGTTGATTATCGGTTGAAACCCATAATTTTCAGTAGCATTTCTAGACTGATATTGATATCCACTTGGAGCAAAGTAATATGTGAGATAACCGATGATTTGAATGATAGTGAAAATCAACAGAGCATAAATAGTTTTTCTGTCCTTGATATACTCTAGTCCGGAAAAAACGAATGGTAGTGATGTGAGAAATATTATAAATCCTCTAAGTGAGTGGTAAGTATCATTAGTCAACGCTGTAGATATAGGTGAGACTATGAAAAGTCCGACAAGAACAGCATTGATCGGCTTCGAGATCAAAGTTTTTGTGTGCTTGAAATATAACAAGACAGCGACAAACATTACTACATATATTTCGCCGAAATAAATCGTTGAGTGCCTAGAATTTCTATCTCCAATGATAAGTAGATAAGAGAGATCGAAGTTTACAAAATAGTTTAATAAAAACTTGCCACTTTTTTCAAGTAAATTCAATTTAGGATTGTTTATGTAAGTAAGCGAATCAAATCTTCTGGTCAAAGCATTATCATTCACATAGCTAAAAGTCATCGCTGGCACAATGAGTCCAGCACCTATCACTACCAACAAAATAAGATGGCTTTTAGTTGCCCTTTTTTTTAGTAAGTATAAAAACAAAATCAGGAAAGCTAAAATTACGAACAAACGAGCTGTAGAATAAGAGTAATAACTAATGCCAAGTATAGAAGCTGCAAAAATCAGAAATTTGATTTTTCCTAAATTGTCATACCTTAAGATGAAATAGTAAAACCAAATCATAAAGCTTGCCATACTTATAACTTCGAATGAAATTCTTGAAATTTGGAATATAAATGGGCTAAAGGCAGTTACCAAAAGACCTAAGATCAAAACAAACTTGGAATGTGAAAAAACTTGTATAACTTTGTAACTACCTATAAAGAAAATTAACCAAAACAAAAAAGATGTCAATCGAAGCAGTTCAATATATCCAAGTCCAGAAGTAAACTTGAAAAGGAGGGCAGTTGTATAAATATAAATAGGATTTTTGTATTCTCCAAACGCTTCAAAATAAAGCGGCAAATGTTTCCCATGTTCATCAAATAAATTTTGTGAAATTAGATAAGCATTGTAGCCAATTGATGTTTCGTCCACATATAGATCAGGCAAGATAGTCGTTATTTTGTATGTATGAAAAAAGATTCCAACAAATAAGATTAATAAAAAAATCACGTTAGAACTTGTAATGATTTTTAGCTTTGATAATTTTATAATTATTTTACGGTTTAATATTACAATCCAAGTTTTCTAGCAACTCTAAGAAGTCTATTGTACTTGCTAACTCTTTCCCCCCTTGTTGGACCACATTTGATCCATTTGGCTTGAACACCAACTGCAAGATCTGCTATAAAATCATCATTACTTTCTCCTCCACCTCTGTGAGAAACTATTATTTCAATTTTATTATCTTTGGCAAGTTTACAAGTTCGAAGTGTTTCGGTTATAGTTCCAACCTGATTCGGTTTTATTATAACTGCATTGCAGCATTTACCCAAAATTGCTTTTTCAAGAAGTTCTGCATTACTTACAGTCAAATCATCTGCAACTATATATTCAAAATTGAGATTTTTCAAGCTATCTTCCCAACTCATAAAGTCAGTTTCTGAAAAAGGATCTTCCAAAAGTCCTAAAACACTTTTGTCAAACCTTTTATACAAATTCATAAGTTCAGAACTTGAGATATTATGCAAATTATCTTTAATTAAGGTGTAATTATTATCTTTATCACAAAACTCAGAAGCAGCAGCATCTATATAAATTTTTACATCATCAAAGCTATATCCGGCATTTGCAATAGCAATTTCAAGAATTTCCACGGGTTCAATGTTGCTAACAATTTTACTTGGTGCGAATGCACCTTCGTTTCCGACATTTGTATTGTAATTTCGTTTTTTTAATTCCTTTTTAACCTCAAGGTAAATTTCTTCAAGTATACGGATTTGATCAAGATAATTTACTGTGTCGTTTTGATAAGCAAGTGCATATTCTTGTAAATCTGTTGAATTATCTGCATGTTTTCCACCTTCTATCATAACCATATTTGGCATTGGCAAATATTCAACATATATTTGCATAAAATCAGAAATCAATTCGTAAATTTCTTTTTTTTCTGATTTTGCCTGGGTTTTGCAAATGGCTTGAGAAACTGAAAGAATTGCATTGCCACCAAGCTTTGACTTATCAAAAGTTGGATCTAATTCTAGAAGTAGTTTGTCAATTTCTAAAAACTCACATTCTCTGCCAATTATTTTAGGAACTATGATTTCATTTATATTTGAAATTGCTTGAAGCATACCATTCCCTTTGAATCTTGAATCACTTTTATCAACAAGTTGCATAGCTTCACGACTGCCTGCAGAAGCTCCGTAACTGATTGAGCTAAATTCAACAATACCGTTTTCAAGCTCAATGCGAACTTCAATTGTTGGAAGGCCGTTTGATGCTAGGATTTCATATGATTGAAGAGATTTGATTTTTGCCATATATACATAATTGTTATAAATATTATTTGTTATACTTAAGAAAACTACTATCTTTTGTAGCATTATTCATTGAGTTTACCATACCAAACATTACAAAGAAAATCAAATTTGAGGTGCCACCATAACTCAAAATAGGCATAGGTATTCCAGTATTTACTACGAAACCCATGTTGATAAATATATGAAGTGTCGTTTGTACTGCAATTGTGATGGCAAAGCTAGTCAAAAGAATCTTGTTTGTAGGATTCTCCATTGTATTTGCTAGATCAAGTATCCTCAGGAGTATTAACGAAAACAAAGTCAAAAGTCCAAGTGTTCCAAGAACTCCAAATTCCTCAGCGAATCCTGCAAAAAAAAAGTCATTGAAACTATACGGTAAATTTGGAATAGGTCCCTTGGACTGGATTCCTTGTAGGTAACCTGCCCCAAAAAAAGCACCATTCTGTATAGCTATCTTTGCATTGTCTTGTTGGTAACTTTGATCTTGACTTCTAGCTTCTTGTGATAGGAACGATTCTACTCTTGCCCTTTGATAATCATTTAGTACTTGTTTGTATGCATACTCGGTTAACGGAAGTAAGGATAAACCAAGGCAAACTGAGATTACCAGAACAAGTTTTGATGTATCTAGTAATTTTGAAAGCAAAATTGAAAAGCTCAACAATCCTGCAATAGAGAAGAAAAACTTAGACCCTAACTCAAAAGGAAAAAAGAAAAGGAGCAACGAAAATGATGATACTACAAACAAAGCAAGTACAAGAGGTTTCTTGTATGGCCAAAAATAAATTAAAACTAGGACTTGAATTATCGTTATCAAAACTGCACTACCAAGCGATGGTTCAAGAGAAATGAGAAAAAATGTTACCAAAATCAAGCCCAAGATCAACAATCCATATAGCCAAGCATCCTGCCTTTTTTTGACTTTTGTGAACAAATCAATCTCAAAAAAATGAGAGAGCAAAAAAGTAATTAGAACGAGATTTATGAGCTTGGTAAGTTCAGAAACTTGCACTTGTACAGGACCAAGTACAAACCATCTGTGAACATTTGCAATCTCGGGGGTAAATAGAACCCCAATCATTAAAAGAATGTTTACTAGGGCCAGCAAAAAGATTACTTGTTTCTCAAAAATAAAGTTTATATTGATTTGTGAAACCAATACATATGTTGTAAATCCTACAATAAGAAATACTGTATGCTTTATCAAAGTATTGCCTCCTAATGCTGGATTCTCAACTCCGAAAGTGAGAGAGTAATTCATTGTAATGCTTATAATCACGAGAACAACTATAGGTATGCTCAAGCGTATATCTATTTTTGAAAAAATATTTTTGATCATTTAGAATTATGTTTGATAATCTCAGCGTCAACAGCAGCAGATCTGATTTGCTTACCTATCTTTTGATGTTGATTATTTTTAGTTAAGACAATCTTTTTTGTACCTTTCAATATTTTATTTAAATCATCCTTGTCCTTCATAAACTGTATCAATGATACTATGAAGTAATTTGGAACAGTGCCGCCAGTTGTAAATTCAAGGAAAGTGTTTGAAATGACATCTGTACCCAATAAAATCAGTGGGACATCAGGGGTAAGATTTGGTATCTTATAGCCAAACTTTGAAGCCAGTTTAGATAGAAAATTAAATGTTTGAACAAGGTCAGTAATTATTGTTATAAAAGGAAGCGCGTCAGCAAGTACAAGGAGTAAGTTTACACACGTACGAAATATTACCTCTAAGCTTTTAGGATCTTTTTTGAAGTAGTTGTAAAGACTGAGGTACTTGTTCATAGTTTAATTTATCAAAATTGCTTGCTCATAAAATAGATGCCTTCTATGAGTGTTTGTATGTCATAACTGTCATTGTAAATACTAATGCTTGCTCTGCAGGTTGCCTTTAGACCAAGTTTTTTATGCGTGATATGCGTGCAATGTTGTCCTGCTCGAATACAAATATTAGCTAAACCATTCAAATATTGTGCTACATCATGTGGATGAATATTATTTAAAGTAAATGTGAAAATTGGAGCGTGAGTTTCGACATCCCAATTTGAAATTAACTTCAATTTTGGAATATTTGATAATTCTTGGTAGGTATATTCTGCTAAATTTTGAGTTTCATTTCTAATTTTTAACTTTTGTTGGGTAGTTAAATTATTTGCCTGCCTAAAGACTTCTCCAAGTCCAATTGCACCAGCTATATTTTGAGTTCCTGCTTCAAATCTTTCGGGAGTACTTTTATAAGTAATTTCCAAATTTTCACTATTATTTTCAATTTTTAGTTCCAGATTTTCGATAGTTCCACCGCCCAAATTTGTTTCAAGTTCACTAATTAAATCTAAATTGTTGATAATCAAAACACCAATGCCTGTTGCTCCGAAAACTTTATGACCTGAAAATGAAACAAAGTCAAATAATTTCAAATTTTCTATATCAAATTCTGGATCAAATAAAATGTGTGGAACGAGTTGAGCTGCATCGAGTGATAAAAGTATATTTTTATGAATGTTGGACGAAGGGTTATGGAGATTTTGAATTTTTTCAAAATTCAAAATCTCGCCAGTTACATTTGAACACCCTGTAATTGTCAATAAAGTGCTTTTGTTATAAATAGCCTGTGCAATGTTTTCATAACTAAAACTTAAATCATTGTTGATTTTTGCTATTTTGATATTTAAAGATTCGCCTTTACATTTATAGAACGGTAAGATATTTGAATTATGCTCAAGTTCTGTTGTGACAATTTGCTCAATGTCGAAGTTTTTACAACTTCGAGCAATTATATTTAATGAGTCTGTAGCTCCTGAGGTAAAAATGATTTGGTGTGGAGAAACATTGAAAAACTTGGCAATTTCAGCTCTAGCATTCTCAAATTCTTCAGTTGCCGTTTCTGATATCGTGTAAATTCCTCTATGAACATTTGAACAATAATTTAAATAATACTCATTCATTTTTTGAAGTACTGAATCTAGTTTCTGAGTAGTTGCAGCACTATCTAAGTAGATTAAGTCTTTGCCAAATTCTTTTTTGTAGTTTTCAAAAATCGGGAAATTGGATTTGTCCATAAAATAAATAATTCTTTATTTATCTCATACCAACTCTAGCCTTGCCTAAAGTTATGGAATTTGGAGATAAATATTATAATTATGTTAAAAATGCATCTACCAGTATTTTCTTTACCTCTTTTATTTCAATTCCTCTACTTTGCAAGTAATACATTTCATCCATGTTAAACTTTCGAATGCTTGCAGCATGTCCAGCTTTTACATTGTTTTCAAGTATTTCAAGAGCTGGGGTGATATTGATATGAGAATCAGGGTCCAGAACCATGACATCAAACTTCAAAAATGTTTCAACTTCGCTTGACCCTTTTGGAATTATAATTTTAACTTTCAGATTGAGTTTAGAACCGTTATCCAAAACAAACTTCAAAACTACCTTGTTTTTCACGCCCTTGTTAAAGATTAAATCTAATTCTGATTCTATATGTTCTGAACTCAGTAATTTCATAAAAAATAAATCATCTGAAGCTGAAATATTGAAAGTTTGTGTTTTGGTTAGTTCTAAGGTCATTAGATTCTACAACGTGATTTAAACGATGGGCTTTAATATTCAAAATTGCTAAATTTTAATTTTACTTTCTTCTCTCGTTTTTAAATTTTTCAGAACAAAATTACTTTCTTTAATTTCATCTTCTCCAACAATTGCAACAAACTTGAACCCAAGTTTTTCAGCTTTAGCAAACATACTTCCAGACATTTTTTCAATTTCCAAACCTGAAGTTACTGAGTAACCTTCCTGTACTAAATGATTTTTAAATTTATTCAAAACTTCAACATTTTCAACCAACATAGGCATATAAACTGTTTTGTTATCTTTCCCAAAATCTGGAAGTAAGTTCCAAGAAGTCAAAAATAGCTTCATAGGTTCATCTCCAGGTGCCATTCCAACTGCAGGAATATCATCTAATCCAAATATCTTTGCAAGTCCGTTGTATCTACCACCTCCAAAAAGGGAGCGAGTATTTTCGGAATTTTTATCAAAAAATTCAAATATAGTTCCATCGTAGTAGTCAAAGCCACGAATCATTGTTGGGTCAAACTTCAAAAAGTTTCCAAAACCCAATTGGGTTAATTTAGTGATGACTTGATTTAAATTAGATTTAATTTCATTTGGAACATTAAGTTCACTAAGTGATTTTGACTTTAAGAAATCTGTTATTATGTCTAAATCCCCGATATCTAACTTATCAAGTTCTTCTTTAAACTCCATATCTGTCAATTTTAAATATTTATCCATAAGTCTCACCAACTCAATTTTCTTTTCACAATCTTCGGTTACTTGAGATAAAATATAATCAATTATTTTGCGATCATTCAGTCTAACTTCAAACATATCTTCACTTGATTTAAACTTTTTCATTATTTCAATTCCTACTTGAATAATTTCAATATCAGCATTTATCGAATGTGTTCCAAAAATATCAAAATTCAACTGCCAAAATTCTCTATTTCTTCCTTTTTGTGGAGCTTGATTTCTATAAAAATTTGCAATTGAAAATAGCCGAATTGGTTTTGCAGTTTCTTTATAAATTTTTGTAACTAAGCGAGTTACACTTGGAGTCATTTCGGGACGCAATGCTAATTCACGACCTCCTCGATCTGTGATAATTGTAAGTTCTTTCCCACCTACATCTTCTCCAGATTTTACTCTATAAATATCTGCATACTCTAGAAGCGGAGTTAAGTATTCTTGATAACCAAACGAAGTGCAAACTTCTCTCCAAGTATCAAAGATATATTTACGAACTTTAAACTCTTCAGGCAACCAATCATAGGTTCCTTTAGGTGGTTGATTTGTAATTATGGCGTTGGACATGAGTCAATTATACTATAAATAATTCAAATACTAAGATTATATCTTAATTAAAGTTCAGTAAAGACTGATATTGATATAACCTTCCGTCTCACTTTGTGAGACACCTTCCTATGAGGAAGGATTTTAGAAGTTTACAAAACTAGTCGTGTAACCTATCGATTACACGGTTGCGATGAAAGTTGATTTCAGATGCAAGAAGAGTATTCGTTGCTGAATACTGTAATACAAAATGATAAAATTGAAAGTATGAAGAAATTTTTTGAAAAATCATTCCTAACCTACATTCGAATAATTGCAAAATTGCAACTTAAAAAATACAAGTTATTAAGTAAGAATTTAAAAATAATTGGGATTTCAGGTTCTGCTGGAAAGACTTCCACAATGGATGCACTTTATGCAGTATTGAAGACTAACTTTAAAGTTAAATATAGTTACAAAGCAAATTCAGAAACTGGAATTCCTTTAGACATTTTGGGAATTCAGCCACCAGAGGAATATTCTATTTTTGAATGGTTCAAAATTGCAGCTTTAGTAATTTTTAAACTTATCACAAACTGGCAAAAGTACGATATTTATATAGTGGAAATGGGAGTTGATGCAATAGAAGAACCTAAAAATATGAAATATTTGTTGAGAATTGTGGTTCCAGATATTGCAATATATCTCAATATAAATGCAGTTCATAGTAGTAATTATGAAACTCAAATTGAGAGATTTAATGAATCTGATGAAAGTTACAAAAATAAAGTTGAAGATGCAATTGCAAAAGATAAAAGTTTGCTTATCAGTTCAATTTCTGAAACGGGAGTTGTGATTTTGAATATGTCTGACCAAAGAGTTGCTAATTCAAAGAAACTTGCAAAGTGCAAAGTTATAGAGGTTTCACAAGATAATCAGATTCACTTTATCAAACTTGGCGATCAAATTTACCCAAAACATTATGATATAACTTTCAAAATTGCTCATGAAGTTGGAAAATTGTTTAATCTAACCGATCTTGAAATTGAGAATAACTTGATAACTAACTTTCATCTTGAACCGGGAAGATGTTCGATATTTGATGGGTTCAAAAACTCTACACTGATAGATTCAAGTTACAATAGCTCAAAAGAACCTTGTATGGATTTACTTGAATTATTGAAGTATTGTCATGTCGAAAATAGTTACAAAATTGGAGTTTTAGGCGATATGCGAGAACTTGGAAGCAGTTCAAAACTCGAACACACTAGTTTGGCCGAGTTTGCATTTAGCAATCAAGTTGCAGACGAATATTATTTAGTTGGACCAGAGATGAAAAATTACTTTTCAACTAAGCTAATCGACCTTGGTTTTGAAAAGGCTAAGATACATACCTTTGAAAAAGCTAGTGAACTTGCAAATAGTTTGATTGATTACTTGCAACATAGAGTTGTTTTGAAAGACAAAAAGCTAGTGATTCTCGTTAAGGGCTCGCAAAATACAATTTTCACTGAGATTGTAGTTGAACAATTACTTGCAAATCCTGAAGACAAAGCTAAACTTTGCAGACGAGGTAAATTTTGGGATGAAAGAAGAAAGAATTATTAAGTTAAGTTAAAATATTGAATTAACTATATAGTTTAGTTAAATGTGTTTCACTAGATAATTTGAAATTTCAAAGTAAAATCTACTTAGTTTTAATTTTTAGTTTAATAAATTTTCATAACTATGTCAGACCTAAATGAAATTCAAATGCAAATCATCAAAGAACTAACTTTCAAACCTAGTTATAAATTTTCAGATATAAAACCTTACAAAATAACTTCAGATAAGTTTTCATATCACTTGAAAGCTTTGCAAGATTTAAATTTGATTATAAAATCAGATTCTGGAGAATATAGTTTAAGTACAGAAGGCAAGAAATTTGCAACAACAATTGATATGGAAGTTAAGAAAGTTGAAAAGTTGCCGAAAAATTCAGTTCTTTTGATTGTCAAAAGAGATGATAAATTTGCAATTCAAAGAAGAATGAAAGAACCTTACATTGGATTTCTTGGATTTATCACTGGAAAGATCAAATTTGGAGAAACGCTGATAGAAGCTGCAAACCGTGAACTTGAAGAAGAATGTCAGATCAAAGCAAATTTCAAATATCAATACACTTTTCATGAGCTAACTTATCAAAAGTCAGATAATTTGCTTTTGGAAGATAAGTATTTCTACTGTATGGTTGGAGCATTTGTTTCAGGAGATTTGAGCAATACCGAGGGAGCCGAAAATGTTTGGATGAGCATAGAAGACTTTCGAAAAGCAGAACCTAAGTATCACAATGAAATTGAAATTTTAGAATTATATTTGGACAATTTTGAGAAATTATTTGAAAAGAAATATTTTATTGAAAAGTTCTGAAATTATTTAAGCTCAAAGTTTGTCAGAAAAAGTGCTTAAGCTTTACGCTATGAGTTGATCAACTCAAGCCTATGTAGCGAACATTAAGTTGAATGTCTCATATGGAAGTTCATTTTAGAGTTGCTTAGTTAATTATACAATTTGACTAGATTTAACTTAGAAAATCAATGACATTTTGTTTCACTTGTTCTACACTTGTATTTTCCTTGAACCATTCATATACATACTTCACATCGTCTGGGAAACATATTTGTCCTCTTCTGTTTGCAGGTGGTAAAAATGGAGCATCAGTTTCAAAAAGTACTTTGTCAGGAAAGTTTTGAATAGCAAATTTAGCTATACCCTGTAGTTCAAGATTCTTTGGGTATGTTATGATATTTGTAAAGCCAACATAACATCCTGATTCTAAAACCAATTTAGCTTCTTCTAAACTTCCAGTGAAACAATGCAATACAGCTTTTCCGTCAAATTTATCTAATAATTCGATCGCATCTTTTATACAACTGTGGAAACCTGCATCTTTACTATTTCTAGAATGAACGACAATAGGTTTGTCATATTTTTTTGCAATTTCGATTTGCATTTCAAAAAGTTCTTTTTGTATTGATAGATTACTAGTGTTATGGAAGTAATCAAGACCAATTTCTCCAACCACATCAATCTCAGTATTATTTTCTTGATAGAAACGATTGAGGGAGTTAAACTTATCATGACTTGCATCTTCTGGATGGATTCCGATTCCGATCTTTACAAAGTCTATATAATTTCTCTTGAGAGTCAAATTGGGTTCGAAATTGTCTGTATTTGTTGATAGTGAAAGTACGCCAACTAGGTTTGCTTCTTTAGCTTGTCCTATCAGTTCATGTGGGTTGTCAAAGTATGTCAAATGACAGTGTGTATCAAACATTTATTTTTTCTCAAGGTCAACATTGCTTATCTCATTGCGAGTAACTAAGCTATTGTCAATCAAAGTATAGACTGACCTATACTCGCCTAATTTTTCGTTATATTTGTAATAGTTTGAGTTGTAGAGGTCAATCCTCGTTTGCAGTTGGTCTATACTAGAATTGTAGTTACTCACTTGTAGGTTCACATCCTGAACTTTTTTATTGAAATTCTCAACTTGACTAATGTCATATAAATCCAGAGTTCTCCTATCTTCTTCTAGTTTTATCTTCGCTAAATCCAATTCATTTGCAAAAGTTTTTACTTGATCTGTTTGAGCTTGAATAACTTTTGATTCACTGTTTAGTGATTCACTCTCAATTTTCAACTCATCAGCAGTTTCATCAAGTTTTTTGAGAGGTAAGTAAAAACTATAAATGAGAGTCCTGTTTTGGAAAACTTTTAAGTAATGTCTTTCAAGTTCACTTGGTAATGTTTCTAACTCTGTAGCAACTCTCGAATGATATTCGCTCAACAACTGATCTTTAGTGTATAAGTTTAGTGCATTTGATAAAGTACTACTTTCTTGTGACTTTACAACGCTTTCTGATAATTTATCAACCTCTACTCTCTGCTTGTTATCAATTCTAGTATATACAAGGTGAAGGAATTCATGTGCAAGAACAGATTTTTTTATATCTTCAAGCCTAACATCATTCGTATCATATATGTACAAGGTGTTCTTGTCAGTATTTGCACAACCCAAAGCAATGTTTTCATAATTCCCACAAATTCTGTGTATCTCAATACCGTCAGATACAAAGACCAATTCTGAAGTGAGTAGTATCTTTTTTCCGTAATCAGTTAGTTCGAGTTGTTCTGCTAATGCTACTTTTTGATCATATTGTTCTAGGTCGCAGGAAACAAAACTTAGATTGATTAAAGTTTGTTTTATGTTGATAGAATCTTCTTTGCAAATGTTTGATTGCACTACCAGTATCTTGTACTTGATTTCATCTTTGATTCTTCGCAAATCATCCGTGTAATTGTAAGATATGGAATTGAAGTTGATTATCAATGCAAAAATAATGCTCAACAAAATTACTGAAAGTAGGTATTTGATAAATCGTCTAATTTTCATCTCTTGCAATTTTTGCAACCAAAATCTCTGGCTTTAGGCTTTCAAGGATATATGCAGCTTTTGCGGTAGTTTTGGGAATTATGGGTTTGTATAGTTCAGTAATAATTTTTAGTGCTTTGAAGCAATTGAGTAAGACGTCAGTTTTGAATTCTTGTGGTTTCTCCTTCTTCCATGGTTCAGTTTCAGTTACATACTTATTCACCAAGGTAGCAATGTCATTGATGATCACTGAATATTCAAAGATATTGTACTCTTCAAATTTTTGCTCAGCTCTATTTTTTAGTTGATTTACTTCATTCAATATAGCTGAATTATCATTAGTCACATTACTTGTCTTGATATTGTTTTTGACTATCAGAACAATCACCCTATTAAGCAAATTACCGTAATTGTCAGCAACTCTAGAATTGAACTGATCTACAAAACCTGCTTCATCATAAATTGCATTTCCAGTTGTACTCATGCAGGCTAGGAAGAAAAATCTTACTGCCTCACTCCCATACTTTTCAAGTTGTTCAAATGGAGAGATGACATTGCCAAGAGTTTTGCTCATTTTGCGACCATCAGATCCTAAGATCCATGAATGAACCAGGAGTTTGTCAGTGAATTTTATCTTACTTGATATCAACATCGCTTGCCAGATAATTGCTTGAAATCTTACATTATCGGCTCCACAAAGCTGTAAAAAGTAGAATTCTTCTCGCAAATCCCTGACATCGGTTATATCAAAGTGATCATCTATACTTTTTGAACCAAAGTATAGTGATCCGAGATAATTTGACAATGCATCAAACCAAACATACATAACTTGTGTATCATCTCCGGGAACAGGAATTCCCCAACTTAACTTAGCTTTGTCTCTTGAAATACTTATATCTTCGATGTTTTTGATAAATTCTTGAGCAAACTTTCTATCAGATTCAGGTATGACAAATTCAGTTTGGAGATAATCTGCAATGTGTTCTCTATATTTTGTAAGTTTGAAAAAATAGTTCTCTTCTTCAAGTTCAATGGGTTCTGTCCCATGATCTGGACATTTCCCATCTATCAAGTCTTTGTCTAGTTTGAAACTTTCACAGCCAACGCAATATAGTCCCTTGTACTTCTTTTTGTAAATATCTCCATTTTTCATCGCTTCATTCCAAAATGCAGTAGCAACTGGATAATGGTAGTCCTTGCTAGTTCTATAAAAAAAAGAGTATTCAACATCAAAACTTGTGCAAAATTCTTTGAATCTATCCGAATATTTTTTGGTAAATTCGTGTATGTCAAGGTTTTCTGATTTTGATTTATCCCAAATTTTTTGACCGTGTTCATCCGTTCCGACATTGAAATACACATTATCGTCACTAAGTCTTGCTTTGTAGTAGCGTGCTATAGCATCAGCTAAGACAAACTCTATAGCATGAGCTATATGAGGTTCTGCGTTGACATATGGTAGGGTTGTAGTAATGTATAGTTTTTTCATATCTGTAACTGAGTATCAAATTATCTCAAAGAACTTGACATTTGTAAAAGAAAGAGTAAAATGTATTTAAGTTTATCCAAATAATAATTACTTTGCTACCTAAATAGGTAGGATTTGATTTTATGATTGAGTCTAACAAAATGTCTGAACAAGAAAAACTTACAAAAAGTTTTATTACCAATCAAGCTAGACAGGTTTATTTTGGCTTTCAAGGTGAACCAATGAAATATGGACTAGATATTACAACCGAAAAAGATGATTCAAGAATGCTCGTATTGAAGCTTCCCCCAGAGGCTATTGAAAGAATTGCAAATAGAAGAAAAACGCCATTAACGGATGAACAAGTTGTAATTCTTCGTATCCCTATAGGGGATG